>JAIOPP010000004.1 GCA_021413845.1 Planctomycetia bacterium
TGCCCGGCGTTAATGCCGTGTTCGTCGGCCCGAACGATCTCACGACCAACATGGGGATTCCTAACGAGTACGATCACCCCGAACTCATCGCCATGCTTCAACGAATCATCGATGTAGCGAGCCGTTCCCATATCGCCGCAGGGTGTTGGTTCGGGAAACGGGAACAAGCCGAACGAACGATTAAACAGGGAGCCCGTTTGGTCGTCTATGCGAACGATGGCGCACTATTGGCCGAAGCCATGCAGCAGGCTTTCACGCAGCTTCGCAAGCGTTAGCGTGCAAACGACCCCCGGGGCTGCAGACCGATAACGGCAACTTGCCTTGCGATCGATTCGTGGGAAGAGCCTTCTTGAATTATTCGGAAGCTGGAATATGAAGCAGCATCAGGCAGTTCTATTCGCCCTCTCGCTGGCCGTCGCTTATTGCCCGGCGCCTCCGCTCGTCGCACAACAAGAAACCGTCTTCGACGTCGGCTCGCGGAGCCAATTGTTCGTCGATCAATACTTGGTTCAAGAGACGTCGCGGATCGCCTTCACGCCGCATGCGGCGCGCAAACATCCAGGCAATCCGATCCTAAAGGCCGATCAACTTTGGGAAGGTTGGTATGTCACCGCGTTTTGCGGCACCATCTTGTTCGATGAAGAAGAACGGCGGTTCAAGATGTGGTACGGCATCGCCGGCGATAAAGACTTCTTTCCCCATGGCGGCATCTGCTACGCCGTCAGCCCCGACGGTCTCAAGTGGGAGAAGCCGACCATCGGCACGGTTTCGTCGGCTAACGGTAGGCCGCATAACTGCGTCGCGCCATTCTTGCTCCCAAGCGTGTTCAAAGATGCGGCCGATTCCGAGCCGAACCGCCGGTACAAGATGATCTGTTTCGACGTCGACCGCGGCTACCTCGCATTCTTGTCTCCCGACGGACTCAAATGGACGGAGCAGAGTTCGAAGCCGATCGTGCCGATTTCCTACGTCGACGACGTCGTCTCGGCGTTTCGCGATCACCGCACCGGTCGCTTCATAGCCTTGCCGAAGATGATGTCGCCCGTGTTAGGGCGTTCGCGGCGCACGATCTATCTCAGCAGTAGTCTCGACTTCCGCGACTGGACGAAGCTCGAACCCGCCTTCGTCGCCGATCGCCGCGATGATCTCGGCTCGTTGCCCCGCATCGAGCGATCTCGGTCGCTACTGCATCATCCCGACAACCTGAACGTGGTGCGGTCCGAGTTTTACGGGGCCGGCGCGTATTCGGCCGAGAGCTGCGTCATCGGGTTTCCCTGGGTCTTCACGATCAACGCCAACACGCGAGGCAATCAGGAAGGTCCGATCGAACCGCAGCTAGCGGTGTCCCGCGATTTGCAGCATTGGCAGCGACCGTTTCGCACACCGATTCTTCCCTTCGGCAAGCCGGGTGAATGGGATAGCGGCATGATCCTGACCGCTTCCCAAGCGATCGACGTCGGCGATGAAGTTCGACTCTATTACGGCGGCACTAACTACACGCATGGGGCACCCGTCCTCTATGGTGACAAACCCGAAGAACGTGGCACGAAATATACAGGCGCGATCGGTTTGGCGACCTGGAGGCGGGATCGCTTCGTTTCGGCTGACGGACCGGTCGAAGGAGGCACGCTCACGACCGTCCCGATCCGTTTCAGCGGCAAGCGATTGGAACTCAACGGCGTGACGTATACCGACGGAGAAATCCGCGTCGAACTGCTCGACGCGGCGGGTAAGCCACTCGCCGGATTCGGACTTTCCGAACCGATCACGGGAGACCATCTTCGGCACGAAGTTCGATTCCCCGGCGGCGTGCAGGTCTCGTCGCTGGCGGGGCGGGCAATCAGCCTCCGCTTCCATTTGCGATCCGCCGAGTTATACGCATTCGCGTTTCGTGACCCGCCGCAGAAATGATATTTCTCAAGTCCTCACCGCTTGATTATTTGCTGCCGTTCGGTGCTGACACTACGTCTGCATTGGGCCGCCGGTGGGGCGACGTCGCGAGCGAAAGGGGATCGTCGACATCGAGCTCGCTGAAACGCCGGTCCGATGGATGTCAGATTGACCGAGCGCCGCTGGGACTTGCGATCCCCTAGGCGACGCCCAAGCGTTGTGTACGGATTTACGCGAACACGCCGTCGATCACAGTTCCTTCGGGAACGAGGATGACCGGTCTGCCCGTGCGCGTGTGGTATTCCTTGCGGTGGTTTATCCCGAGCGCATGGTAGATGGTGGCCGTCAGGTCGTCCGGCTTGATGTTCGTGCCGTCGCTTGGGCCGTGTCCCTGCTTATCCGTTGCGCCGACTAGATTCGCTGTTCGCACTCCGGCGCCGGCCATAAGCGCCCAATTCGCACGAGGCCAATGATCGCGACCGGCGTTTTTATTGATCGTGGGCGTGCGCCCGAACTCTCCCATCACGACCACAAGCGTCCGTTCGAGCAGCCCTTTCTGTTCGAGTGCGTGCATCAAGCCGGAAAGTCCGTTGTCGAGCGGCGGGCAAAGGTCGTTACGCATTGCCTTGAAGATCGCGAGGTGGGAGTCCCAGCGCGGCAAGACGACGGTCACGAAGCGCACGCCATGCTCGACGAGGCGCGATGCTAAGAGCATGCTTTGGCTGCCGTCGTCGGAGCCGAAGAGCTTGACGATATTCGGCGATTCTTTCGAAATATCGAATGCTTTCTGCGCGCGTTGGGCAACGATCATCTCCTGTGCCTGCCGGCCGAAACGATCGAGCCCTTCGAGCAGGGCGCTGTTCGAGTCGACTTCCCGAAACGTCCGATCGAGATCGGCCAAAAGCGCTTCGCGCTGTTGAATTTTTTCGATCTTCAAACCTGCGGGCAGCGTGAGGCCGCGCACCTCGAACGGCTTACCGGCCTTCGGCACCGCCGTGGTCTTGAAGGCCGCATGAGCGACGCCGAGGTAGCCCGGGTTCATATCCGTCGTCGGTACGGCGACGAAACTCGGCAGGTCGGGGGCACTCGGCTTTTCCAAGCCTGCGATACAACCCATCGCCGGATGCACGAGGGCCGGCGTCGGCCGATTGCCGGTATAGACGTATTCGCAGGCCTTCGGATGGTCGCCGGTCGAGTGGCTGATCCCGCGAATCAAAGTAAACCGGTCGAGAATCTTGGCGACCTTCGGCAGCAGTTCGCATACCGGTACGCTCGACATCGCGCTGGAGATCGGCTTCAGCTCCCCTCGCTCTTCGCTGGGATCGTCGGGCTTCATATCGAGCGTGTCGAGATGCGAAGCACCTCCTTGCAGCATGACGAAGATCACGCTGTCGGCTTTCGGCTTCAACTCGCCGGCGGCGGCGAAACGGAGATAGTCGGTGAGCGATAAGCCCGTCGTGCCGAGTATTCCGAGCCGGAGCAGTTCGCGTCGCGTCGGTGAGTGCATGGTTTACCTCGTCTCTTTCGGCGGCGCTCGGGTACCGCAACTGCTTAATGGTTCGTGATGAATTCTTGCGTGTTGAGCAGTGCCCACAACACGTCGTTCAGCCCTTCGAGCGGAGTCGCCGCGGCGCGAATATGCGCGAGCGCGCGGGTCCGTTCATGGGTTCGCGGTTCGCGATTCAGGGTCCGCAGATAGGCTTCGCGTATGAGTACCTCCGGCGGCCTGGTAGCCGATGGGGCTGCGGTCGCGGCGGGCGCTTTCGCGAGGCTTTTAAGCCAGCCGTCGTTCCGGTTCAGAGCGGTTAGCGTGTCGGCGTCGTTGCGGAGGAAAATCGACTGCAAGAGCGACGGCTCGGCCTCGCGCTCGCAGTCGCAGTTGACGAGCCGTAGCGGCTTGCCGAATACGGCCAGCGAGTATTCCGTGCGGGACAGGTCGGCCGTCGGTTGCATGCCGATCCGGCGATTGCGGACGTCGCTGCCCACCGCGTCTAAGCGTTTCTGATCACCCGTCGCTTGTAGTAATGCGTCGACCGCGACCTCGGCGGGCAACCGCCGCACGAGGAAATGGCTGAAGTTTCGCTCGTCTTCTCGGTTGGTGGCGTTCGTTTCACGCGAAAGTTGATAGGTGCGGCTGCCGGCGATCGTCCGATGGAGCCGTTTCATGTCGAAGCCGCTCGCGATGAAGTCGCGCGCGAGCTCGTCGAGCAATTCCTTGTTGCTCGGCGGATTGGCGAGGTTCAGGTCATCGGGCGGGTCCACGATTCCGCGACCGAAATACATCGCCCAGACTCGATTGACCCAAGCGCGGGCGAAGTACGGATTGTTTTTGTCTCGCAGCCAAGTCATCAGGGGCACGCGCGGATCGTCCGTGGCTTCGCGATCGATTTTCCGGTTGCCGAGCACGGCGTCCTTAAGTTCAGGACCTCCGAGAATCTTCGGCGTGAGATGCGCGAACTCCTTCGGTTTGTTCGTCGGGCGGCCCGTGCCCGGCGCATCGGCCTGAGGCGCGATATAGACCTCGCCCCATGGTGCGCGCTCGCCGGCTTCGGACACCTTTTTGTATTTACCGCGGCGCTCGGCAGCCGTCGTCCCCTTCACGATGCCGAGTTCTTCGATGAGTTTCTTTTGCGCCGCTTCGTTCGCCGGTGAAATGCCCGAGCGGATTCGCTCGAAGCAACCGGTGAACTGTTGAAAGTCTTGCTGGGTCCACACGTCGAACGGATGTTTGTGGCACTGCGCGCAATCGAGACGGACGCCCAGGAAGCTGTAGGCGAATCCTAGCGCTTTTTCCTCGGGCATGCCGAGGTTAGCGCGATACCAGTACCAAGGCATCTGCGGCTCGGCCGTGAAATCCTGCGGTTCTTTCGTACGGACGTAGCCGCTCATGCGAAGCGAAAACTCTTCGTACGACTCGCCGGGGCGCCGGCTCACGGCGAGGACCAAGCCTTCGACGATCTGATCGTAGGGGACGTTTTCGCGAACTTTGCGCTCCATCCAGGCTTGCCATTGATCGCCTGCCACGCGGGCAAACTCCGTGGCGCCGAGTTGCAGCGGAGCATTAAGTCCCGTGATGTCGCAGAGCTTTCCGGCCCATAGCACCGCATATGCGGGCCGCTCGAGCAGTTCGTCGATTTTGCGAGCCCGCTTATCCGACGAATTATCTGCCGAGAACGAGCGTACTTCGTCGGGGACCGGCAGCGTGCCTGTGATGTCGAGGCTCACGCGGCGGAGGAAGGTCGCATCGTCGATGACTGGTGACGGGACGATGCCGAGCTTCCGGAGTTTGGCGACGACGAGCTCGTCGACGCGCGTCGGCGTCGGAACGCTGGGGTAGCGCTCGCCCGACTGCTCGCTTACCGGCAACGTAATGGCTACGGATACGACGTCGCGATCGTAGCAACAAATGATGCAGGTAGCGCCGCTTCCGGAAGCCTTGATCTCTCCGTTCGGCGTTACTTTAGCGACCACCTCATCGTTGGTGGAGAAGCGGGTGAGGCAGGTGACGTCTTCGACCGTGCCGTCGGACCAATGGGCGAGTGCTCTCAGCTTGGCCCTTTGATCGAGATTTTCGAAGTTCAGTTCGCGGGGCGTGACCTCAAGGCGAATGAGGTTGCTTGCCGCACGGCTATTTTGCGGCGCGCCGGCTTTGATCCAGGCGCGAAGAACTCGGTCTTCCCAGCCGCCGATTTCGAACCGCTTGCCGCCGCCATGGTCGTCGTCGCTGGTCGGCTTAAGGAGAATTTGACTCTTGCTCGGTTCCGCCGTGTTGACTCGGGCCGGATCCCCGGCCAGTAGGGCCTTGTGATCGAGATCGAAATCGTAGCCGAACATGGAGAGGCGAAAGCCGCCGCGCCCTTGAAACGAACCATGACAACTTCGACCGTTGCAGCCGAGTCGACCGAGAAGGGGAACGACATGCCGCTGGAAGTTCGGTGTTTCGGCATCGGACGCCGCCGCCGAGGCGAATCGCTCGCTCAGAGAACCTACCGGCGCACGCGGCTCGGCAGCGTCGAGCGTGGCAGTAAGGTATGGGCCGAACGATAGCGCAAACAGGAAAACCGACGAACGAATCATGTATATGAACCCATGAATCGGAGGAGGCGTGAAGGACGGATGCGGGGCTTCATTGTACCAAGCAACTGCATGGATGCCCTGTCGCCGTACTATATAGAATGTCCCCCTCGCCGCCGGCAACGGCGAAGATAAGAGGTCGATATCTGCCCAGACATTGATTGAGTCGAACTCATCACGTCGATATAGTCTGGGTACCTTCCTCGCACATGCCTGCCTTGTCTTTTTCCTTCCAGTTCGAGCGCCTCATGGTCCGCCGTGATCTTGCTCCCGCGCTATCGCATCCGACGCTTTCCCGTCGTGCCGTCGTTCAGGCCGGCGCGATCGGGCTCCTTGGTTTCGGCATGAACCACGTCGCGGCGTTGCAAGCCGAAGCCGCGCTGAAGACCTCGCCGAAGGCACGCAACTGCATCTTCTTGTTCCTCTCCGGCGGCCTATCGCAAATCGATAGCTTCGACATGAAGCCGGCCACGTCGGAAGTGATTCGGGGTCCGTTTATGCCGATCGCGACCGCCGTGCCGGGCCTCGAAATCTGCGAACATTTGCCGCTGCTCGCGGCGCGCAGTCGGCTGTGGTCGCTTTGCCGCTCGCTGACCCATCCGTCGAACGAACACTTCGACGGCACGACGCTGATGCTCACCGGCCGGTCGTCGTTTCCGGCCGGCACCGATCGGATGAAACCGAGTACGAACGATTCGCCCTCGATCGCTGCGGTCGCCAACGCTGTGCTGCCGGCACGCTCGAACCTCCCAGCGGCGATGATCTTGCCGGAACGATTGATCGAGCCTCGTTTCATGCGCGCGCCGCCGGGCCAAGGGGCCGGCATGATGGGAGCGACGCGCGAGCCGTGGTTCGTCGACGCGGCTCCTTTTCGGGGGGACTTGCTCGGCGCCTATCCCGGTTACGAGTTCACCGACCTCGACAAGCCGTTCGCGAAAAAAGACTATCCGTTTCAGGCCCCCAATCTCTCGCTCCCCGAGGGATTGGCGAGCGACCGATTTCGCGATCGTCTCGCACTATTGAAGACCCTCGTCGCGCAACGCGCCGTGCTCGAAGGAGCCGCCGAGAGTCTGGAGTTCGATCGTTTCCGCGCCGACGCCGTTTCGCTGCTGGCCGATAAGTCGACGCAGCGCGCCTTCGACGTACACGCCGCCGATCCGGCCGTGCAAGATCGCTACGGCCGCAATTCGTTCGGGAGGTCGTGTTTAATGGCCCGGCAGCTGGTCGAAGCCGGCGTCGGGCTCGTGCAAGTCAATCTCGGCAGCATGTCGACTTGGGACACGCACGGCAACGCCGCCGAACACTTGCGCGACAAGCTCTTCCCGCCGACCGATCGTGCGGTCGCCGCCTTGCTCGACGACTTGAACGAGCGCGGCCTGTTGGACTCGACGTTGGTCGTCATGGCGAGCGAGTTCGGGCGGACTCCGTACACGTCGAGCGGACCGTCGTATAAGTCGCCGGGACGCAACCACTGGGGCGGCGTGCAATCGATTTTGCTCGCCGGGGGCGGCATCCAAGGAGGGCGTGTCGTCGGTGCCTCCGACAAGCAAGGTGCCTATCCCGATCACACGCCGCAACGGCCGGAGAACTTCGCCGCGACGATCTATCAAGCGCTCGGCATCCCGCAAACCACGGCCTGGCACGATGGCTCCGGCCGGCCGCACTTCGTCTATCACGACGAACCGATCCCGGGCCTTTTTTAAGACGCGTACTATCCAAACACGGTTCAGGCGAAACGATGTTGAGCGTCGGCACTACTTCTTCGAGCGATCGACGAACGTTTCTTCGTGCCGGCGGCCTCGGAGTCGCGGGGCTCGGCGGGCTGTCGCTATCGGGGTTGCTTCGCCGTCAAGCCGAAGCAAAGAGTTCTGCACGATCGAAGTCGCTAATCTACATCGTGCTCAGCGGCGGGCCGAGCCACATCGATATGTACGACATGAAGCCCGGCGCACCGGCCGAGTTTCGCGGGCCGTTCAGCCCGGTCGCCACAAGCCTGCCGGGTTGCGAGATTTGCGAGTTCATGCCCCTGCAGGCGAAGCTGATGAATCGCATTGCGTTGGTGCGCGGCATTCGCTCCGTCGAGAACGACCATTTTCTCAGCGAGGTTTATACCGGCCTGCCGCGCACCGCCGGGGCGCGGCCTTCGTTCGGGTCGTTGATCAGTCGTTTGCTCCCCAACTCCGGCGCACTGCCGAGTTACGTCAACGTCAACGAAAAGCCTGGCACGAACGAGAACGATTACGAGTGGCCGCACTACGCCGGACCCGAACATGCGCCGTTTCGGCCGAGCCACGAGTCGCTCGCTGATCTGACGCCCGCCAAGTCGCTTGATCGTCTGCGCGACCGCCGCGAACTACTAACCGCATTCGACGCGCTGAAGCGCCAAGTCGATCAGGTGCAGTCGTATCGAGCACTCGATCGTTATCAAGCGAAGGCCTTTGAGATCGTTACTTCGGCGGCTGTGCGGGATGCGTTCGACCTCTCGAAGGAACCGCCGAAGGTCGTCGAGCGCTATGGTAAGGGGGGACAGTATACCCATCAAACCTATAAAGACTTGCGCTATCCGTGGGACGCGAAGCCGTTTATCCTGGCGCGGCGGTTGGTCGAGGCCGGCGTGCGCATCGTCACCGTCGCGGTCGGCAACTGGGATCATCACAGCGGTGCCAACTCCGACATTTTCGTCTCGCTTCGCACGGTGCTGCCGGCTCTCGATCGTTCGCTCTACGCGCTGTTCGAAGATCTCCGCGAGCGTGGGCTCGAGCAAGACGTCGGCGTAGTCGTGCTCGGCGAGTTCGGACGGACGCCGAAGATCACCTACCCCGGACCGGGCCGGGAGCATTGGGCCGAAGCGGGGTGCGCGCTCTTTTACGGCGGAAGTTGGAAGACCGGTCAAGTTCTCGGCGCGACCGATGCCCGAGCCGAGCGCTCGCTCGACGGCCGCATCGGATTCCAGAACGTCATGGCTTCCATCTACCGGTTGTTCGGCATCGACCCGACGACCGCCATCGCCGACTTCAACGGTCGCCCGCAATATCTGCTCGACCACAACTACCCGATCGCGGGGCTTATCTAGTTACCATCGAAGTAATCGCGTAAATTTTTTCGACGATGACACCGGCCGCTTCGGCGGCGAGGGTTCCGCGGCGTATTGTCGTCGAGATCACCGTGTACTCGACCCGGCTAGGCGGTCGGCCACCCCGCGGAGAACTCGCGTGCCTGTGCGAACCTAAAAGCGGCCCTCGAGCCGCGAGAATGCGTAAAAGCTATTCGACTGAAAACGATCGCACGATGTGTGTTTCGTTTCCCTGCCGATCTCTAATCGACACTGTCAGTCTCCCTCGCGGCAGCTTGCGCAATGGTTCTTTGAGCATCAATTCCCACACGCAGGCACTCGACTCCCGGAAAAGCGACGCGAGGTTTTCGCCCGGTTTCGTTCCGGCCAGTGGAAAGTCGGCGATGACTTGAAAGCTCTTAGCAGCTAGGCCGGTGCCGCAGTCGACTGCGCCGATCAGGATTCGGTCGCCTGCAGAGTTATTTCCAGGCTGCGGCCAGGCGATCGTCAGCGTCGGCCGCAGGTCATCAAGTCCCCAACCGAGCCCGGCGAGGTGTGGTTGCGCGACATCGTAGTCTAGATCGATGGGGCAGCCGAGATCGATCCAGCGTAGAATCGTTCGTCGATCCTCATCCGTGAGCGGCTTGACCTTTCCGCTTGCGACGGCCTCGGGAGGGGGCATGATGCTGCCCGTGAAGTCGATGTCGAGTCTGGCGCGATTCTTACCAATATCGACCGTCTCACCGTGATGCACCAAATCGCTTGAGCCAGGCTTGAACTCCGAGGGATGATCGTCGTTGGAGAACCCATCCAGTCGACGGCCGAAGATCTTCCAAACCAATAAGCTGCGCCGTGCTTGAAGCATACGCACGTAACGAGAAGCCTGCGGATAACCGAACGAATCATAGCCGACCGGCTTGTGGCCGAAGCGGGCCTTGTGATCCAAGGCCAAGCGGTAATACGTGCCGGGAAACTTTCCCTGATTCTCTTGCGCAATCTCCGTGTCGTCATCGTCCAACGCCAGACTTCCCGCGGGAGCTTCGCTGTTCTTGGTGTGGCAAGCGACGCAGCTCCGTTCGAAGATCGGCCGAATGTCGCGAAGATACTCCACCGAAAGTGGGCCGGAACGGTAGTGCAGCCCGGTCTCGTTTGCGCTATCCCAGCGCTGCTTCGACTCATCCTTGGTTTTGCTTGTGAGTAGCGGCGTCTGTTTCGCTAGATCGAATACTTCGTATTCATCGCGCGCGGCGAACGTATCTCGGAACTGCGTCGGCTTTTGGCTATGAGCATGGCAGCCGCCGCAATCGTGGCGAATTTCACCGGGCCGAAGCTGGTGCCACGTTTGCGCCATGTTGAGCAACAAGCCATCTTTGTCGAGCGTCTGAAACGTGAACGGCACGTCGGCAGGAATGCTCGCCAAGAAACTGGTATCGGGATTGCCGTCGGGATCGACCGGTTGTCCGTCGTCGGTCGTCTCGCCCGAAACACGCTGAGGGAACTTTCGCACCGGGATTTCGCCGAGAATGCGCAATCTTTCCATCGCATGACTATGAAACAGCCGGTTCGATTTATTGCCTCGATGGCGATCGGTCGTCGGTTCCATAGCCAGGATGCGGATCGCGTGGATGTCGGCGTTTTGGTACAGTCCGACGTCGCCTCCTTGATTGTGCCAATTGAGCGGCATGCCGTTGCCGTGGCTTGTGAACGGATCGAGCCCGCGCCAAGGATCTTTGCCGCCGACGAACTCGGCGGTGACCTTTCCCGACGGCACGGCGCCGTTGGGATACGACTCCCGTTTGTACATACTTGAGGAACCGACGAGGCCTAGGGGCGTTCCCGCTGGAAGCAACTTCGAGCGACTGCCGTCGTTTGCAATGGTCTTAAGGCGCTTGGGTTCCTTCGTACCGTAGATCCGCTCATACGGCACCACGGCCCGCGGCCAGCTTTCATTGTATCGCGGATCGTTTTTAATGAGCCGCATTCGGCCAGGTTCGTCGACGATTTGACCATCCTTGATCAGATAGATGCCGCCGTCGAGTTGCGGCAGGTGCTTATATTGATGGTTCGCCGGGCCCGGCGACCAGACCGTCAGCAAATGGTTATCGGGCGCGCCGGAAGGATGCGTGACCTTTCCGACGGCCGGCGACTTCTTGTCAGTGAGGATCGACGGATCGGCCGGCCCTTCGCCGTTAAGCGCAAACGGCGTGAGCGACACCGCCCCGATCGGCATAAACGGGATGCGATAATTTTTCCCCTTACCGTTGTCGAAGCGGCCGAACCTCCAGGGCGCATTGCGCGGATCGCGCATGTTCGCAGGACCGAAAGCGGCAGCCTCGCTCGGCGGTTGCAAGGGGAGCTTGATGTACGCGCCGAAGCCGCTGTTGTTCTGGTTGTAGTACTCTTCGATGACGATCGAACCGTCGCTCAACTGCGATTGAAAGTGAAAGCCGTTGGAGGCTCCGCCCGGATCGAACGCACTGACCAGCGGTCCCCAGTTCGTTCCGTCCGGATGAATCGTCCAGACACCCCACGAAATGCTGCTGCGGATCCCTTGGGATTCGAGCGTGCTGAAGATAATCCGGCCGTCGGTAAGAACCACCGGATGAAGCGCGCCGGCGATGTTCAGATGGCCGATCTTCTCGATATTGCGCGGGTAGGAATCGTTCGCGTCG
This sequence comes from Planctomycetia bacterium, assembly GCA_021413845.1. Taxonomy (NCBI): domain Bacteria; kingdom Pseudomonadati; phylum Planctomycetota; class Planctomycetia; species Planctomycetia bacterium. The sequence continues at coordinate 11,689 of JAIOPP010000004.1, forward strand.
ACATCGCTGTCGGCATCATCCATCACGAAAAGTTGCAGGGCGACGGCAGGGTAGCCCTTCGAGGGACGAAACCCGTCGCGATTGCTGGTGAAGACGATTCGACCGCCCGGCAGCGGATACGGTCCCATGTTGAACACGCCGTAGTCGTAATGCGTCTTGCCTTGCGACGGCGTGCGGTAGTCGCTCGACCAGTCGGCAGCACCGGTATTGGGAGTGAATTGCTGATTGGTGAGGCGGACGATCTTCCGCGAAGAGAGATTGATCTTGAAGATGTCGGCCCCTTGCTTGGAAGGAGACCATTGGTTGCCGTTCTTTAGATCGTATAGATGTACGAAGTACACCGATTTGCCGTCGAACGAAACGACTGGATCGGTGATCGAGCCATCGCCCCCTGCAACGAGTAGTTCCTCGGTCCCGTCGGGATGCAGTAACATCAAGTCGGCACCTGGCTCCATCGTCACCGGTTGCGAGAAGTCGGTATAGAATCGCTTGTGGATCTCGTCACCTTCACGCCGTGCTCGCACGTAGACGATGTCGTAGTCGTAGCGGACGATTCGATCTTCGGCGATCGGCTGAGGAACGACGTCGATCGGATCGACGAACAATGGCTCGCGCTCTTGGGCGTGGACTCTCCCAACTGCCGCCAACACTGCCAGAAAGACTAAGCCCACCACTGAGTACGCCGCGCTTCGTCGCACCATGAATCGGTCTCCGCCTCAAGCCGATAGGAACGCCACGCATCGGCGCTGCATTCTAAGGTCGGCCGCCGCGACAAATCAACAAAAGGGTCGAACTCCGTTTCAAAACAAGGCGGCCACCGGCGAGGTTGAACTCGGGCTTTCACGCGATCGCAGTCCAGCATGTGCCGATTGCAATCATACTTATCTTCATCTCGTTCAATGCCATAGGAAGTAACTCCTTTTTGCGAAGGTTCTCCGTCGCGTCGTTCGCGGCGCCACCGCGCTGACGACGCCCCTGATCACCCGTCCGAACTAATCATTCCCACGGCCTCCGCCCACGTCCGACGCTGATCGTTGCACGTTTTTGCGGGAATCGGCCGCGCCGGTCGCCCTTGCTCTCGTCTCAGCAGATGTCTCGGCCGCCGACGAACCCACGAGCCGGGAGTGCTTAGAAGCTGGTCCACAACCGTTTGAGAGTGATGAGGATGAACTCCCCACCCCGTTCGCCCCATTCATGGAGAAGGCGTAGTTCTGTTAACTCCCATACAAGACGCGAGCGGTTCTTCTGACGTTGCAGCGGACAACGTCTTGAATTGCGGCGTCGGCCCGGGACGCGCAATTGCTTCCTCGGTGCGGAAGACGAGGCGATCGTGATAGAGTGTGCCGGGGTTCAAGCTCGCCGACTGCCGCGCCGACGATGTGGTCATGCTCAGATGCCGCCTTTAGCCAAGCCGTTCGTGCAGCACCTTTCGGTTCGGTCGCTTAGTGCCGGGTATTACCCTATGAGCATTGGTCGGAGGCGGGGACGTTCATCGGATCAGTCTTACATATTCCCTTTCGTCAGGCGAAATCCTAGACGCATGCCGCTGCGTATAATTCCCAGCGGCACGTCGTCCTCACTCACCATCCGATTGTTTTTCCGCCGGATTCGCAATGCCTCGACTTTCCATTCTCGATCTCGCATTTGTTCCCGACGGCTCGACACCGGCCGATGCGCTGCACCGCTCCTTGGATCTTGCGCAGCATGCCGAACGCTGGGGCTATCATCGTTTCTGGTTAGCCGAACATCACAACATGATCGGCATCGCCAGCGCTGCAACGGCCGTCGTCATCGGCTACGTCGCCGGCGGCACGAAGACGATCCGCGTCGGCTCGGGCGGGATCATGTTGCCGAACCACGCGCCGCTCGTCGTCGCCGAGCAGTTCGGTACGCTCGAGTCACTCTATCCCGGCCGGATCGATCTCGGGCTCGGGCGAGCGCCGGGGACCGATCAGCGAACCTTGCGCGCGCTGCGTCGTGGTCCTGAGAGCGCCGAGAACTTCCCGCAAGACGTGGCGGAACTGCGATCTTATTTCGAGCCGGCGGTCGAAGGCCAAGTCGTGCAAGCGGTGCCCGGCGCCGGTTTGAAGGTGCCGCTGTGGATGCTTGGCTCCAGCCTCTTCGGCGCGCAACTGGCCGCTCTGACGGGCCTGCCCTACGCTTTCGCGTCGCACTTCGCGCCGGCGGCACTCCTGCCAGCCGCCGACGTTTATCGTCGTGAATTTCAACCTTCGGCGCAATGCGCGAAGTCGTATTTTGCGGCAGGGATCAACGCGTTCGTCGCCGACACCGATGCCGAAGCGCAGCGGCTTTTCACCTCGGCCCAAAAACAGTTCACCAACCTCGTGCGCGGCACGCGCGGTCGCCTGCCGCCGCCGCTCGACGACATCGACGCGTATTGGACGCCGGTCGAAAAAGCGCAAGCCTCGGCGATGCTCACCTGCTCCTTCGTCGGCTCCCCCGAGACGGTCCGCGAGGCTCTGCGTCGCTTCCTCGAACGAACGGGCGTCGACGAGGTGATCGTCGCCTCGGCGATCTACGATCACGCGCACCGCCTGCGCTCGTATGAGTTACTTGCCGAAGCGTTTCCGGTGAACGCGCAGTTGAGTTACTGACAGGCCGTAGCGAGACGAGACTTCGCTATGGCGTTATCGCTCCGCCTTCGCGAAGAGCGGTTACTGCACTTCCTTGGCTACCTTTAGAATCTGCAGCACGGCAATTGCCTTGTCGAGTCCTCCGACGGAGTTGACGAATGCGGCCGCTTTACGGACGTCACCGACGCCGAAGCTGCCGTCTTGTTGCGGCTCGGCCTTGGCCTTTTTCTCCCGCTTCGGAGTTGCCGGTTGTTCCTCGCGCATCGAACTGCCCGTTGCTTCTTCGATCGACGAGTCTTCGGCCGGATCTTCAATGATTGCGATCCCCGCCGTCCCGCTCGACTTCCGTCCGTTCATGTTTCGCTTCGCCATTTCCTACTCCTTCGGTTTCGATCTACCTAAGACGGTTCTTCCATCAGCAAGTCGCTGCTTAGAGCGACATTGTACCGTTACTTTCGGCGAACTCCGTTATTTCCGCATCGGTTGCATGCCCTCAACGAAGCCAAGGTGATAAAAGCGCCCGCCGGCTGTAATCGTAGAATAAGTCCGTATCGCGACCCGCATCCCAAATTGCTGAGAACCGGACGCGATGTAGTCCGCAGAGCGTCAGCGCAAACCGCGTGGCTTCGCGAAGACCATCGTCGAACCTATCAGTCGACCGGGCTGATTCATCGCGGAGGGGTTGGGTCGGCGCCGCGCACACCTCGTCGGCTTCGACGATCAGGCCTTTGATTTCCTGCCGGATTCGATACCAATCCCCGTTGTGGAAGCCGGCCTTCGCCGGGATCTCAATCGACTGGTCTTCGTGTTCGGCCCGCACTCCCGCGTCGAAGGTCGAAAGCCAAGTGAAGCCGGTCTTCGGAAACCATGTTGCTCCACAACAGACGACCGGTAGACTGACGTCCGAGTTCATGTCGTCAACATTCCTGTCCCAGCACGTCAGCGAAAATCTCGACATGTGATACCGCAAATACGTGCTTTTGGTTCTGTGTTCGGTTGCCTTCCTCTCCGGAAAACTGCTTTTCGCTGATGACGCTAAAGACCGAGCAAAGGCGGACGAACTGAAAAGGTCCAGGGAAGCCGGCTCTTTTCTTTCGGAGAGCTAGGCAGTGAATCGATCGCAAACGAATGCAAGTCCTGGCCGGTCGAGGTGCAGGGTCACGAATGGAAAGCGACGCTCGATGGAGGCCGATACCGACGCAAGCTTGCAATCTCGATCTTCACAAACGCCTCGAATTGCTAACTGTTTGCAGACTTCGACCAACCAAACATTCGGCCGCGATCCACCGCCGAGAAAGTCGGCTTCGTCCGAAATCGGATTTGTCGACACTCTCATTGGCGACGATACTCAGGCCAAGTAACAAACTGCGTACGACACGTCGCTCGGCAACGACAATGATGGGCCGCGTTCCGGCAACCGCAATGGACGCCGCGAAAGCGTCGTCCGACACACCAACCAGGATCGACCCATGAGTCGCACAACGAGATCCGCTCACTTTGTTTGGAAATCCAATCCGCCGATTACTCGGCAGTCAAAGTTCCATGACGCGGCCGTCGCGTGCGAATCTAGAATGCGAATTCTTTTCAGCAAGGCGACTAGCTGGTTCGTTACGGTTGGACTGTGGTTATGGATGGCCGATGTCGCACTGACGGCTGAGACGCTCACCTGGAAGTCAGGGGCGGTGGGAGATTGGAACGATGCGACACATTGGAACGAAGGTAAGCCGCCACGCGACGGCGACAACTTGTTCATCAGCGGGGCCGGCTCCCGTGCTCTGCTGAATAAGAGTTCGCCGACCTTGGGTCACGTCGTCATTGACGAGTCGTTGATCGTAAGCGGCTGGGAAACGACTTTGCGAGCTGACTTCATCGAGGTGCGGCGCGGCGGAAGCATCTCTATGCCGGAGCCGTTTCAGAACAGAGACCACGCACATCGGATTCAACTCGAATGTTTGGGTCGGCTGATCGTGGCGGCGGGAGCAAAGATCAACGCCGATGCGCTTGGCTTCGCGGGGGGCGTCGGCACGGCGGCTGAGAACGACGCGAAGTCCGCGGGTTTCGGTCCGGGAGCCGGCGGCTTTCCAAAATTCTTCGGCGCAAGCGCCGGCGGGAGTTATGGAGGTCGCGGCGGCACTCCGTCGGCGATGAAAGTTTACGGCTCTCTCGATGAACCGACCCAATCAGGCAGCGGCGGCGGTGGGGGCAAGGGTAGCGGTGGCGCGGGAGGCGGTGCGATTCGTATCGCGGCCGGAGAAATGACCGTCGATGGTGTAATATCCGCGAATGGCGGCGACGTCACGACGCGAACTTGGAGCGGCGGCGGCTCGGGAGGGAGCGTGTGGCTGAAATGTCGTTCGATCTCCGGAAACGGGCGAATCGAAGCGAACGGCGGTTGGGGATCCGTGTACGCCGGCGGTGGTGGTGGCGGGCGCGTGGCGATCGAGGCGAAGAACGCCGGAATTGAATCACAAGTCACGTTCGTAGCGCTCGGCGGCGCGAATGGACGCTGCGGGTACGGCGTGGAGGAACCAGCCAACTTCGGAGAGCCTGGTACGTTGTGGTTCTCGGGGCCGGTTATTCCCGGACGTGTATCGCCGAATTCGGGCATCGTGGTTCACGGCGCGCAGTCGGGCGAAAGCAAAACGGTTCGATTGCAAACGGTTGCTTATTGGATGCCTTGGAAAACCAACTCGCCCATCGTCGACGTCACGAAGACGCTGTACCACGAGCACCCACGTCCCCGAGCGGCGGCGCGAACCGCGCGTGAGTACGTCGGTCCCAATCTTGAACTGTGTGAGATGCAGAGTCTCGAAGTGCTAGACGATGTGGGTGAGAGTATCCAGTCGCGTTGGTCGTCCGACAATGGTCGGACTTGGTCCGAACCGGTCGCTACGCAGGCGTCGAACAACGTCGAATATGCCGGAGTGAAAGTTTGGGAAGGGGGCTTGGCAACCAATTACGACCCCACGTCGAAGCGGCTGGTGCAGATCTGGCTACGACAAATTCAGCAGGGGCAACTGTATCACAACTTCTCGTACTCACGGACGTCGCGCGACCTCGGTCGAACGTGGTCGTCACCGACGCAAATGAGATACGAAGAAGGGCCGGATTTCGATCCGCGGAAGCCGCTCAACGAAGCTTTTCTCAATCACAACGAAGCCTATTACGGGAGCAACATTCTCATCCATTCGAGCGGCGTGCTCCTGCACTGCCTAGCCCACACGAACGCGGTGAACGACCCGAAGAACGATTCGCGTCCTTGGCGGATGGGCTCGCGCTTAATGATCGGTCGCTGGCAGGCGGATCGCCGAGAATACGCTTGGACTCCGGGCGCCGCCGTAGAAATCTCACCCGACCGATCGGCGCGGGGATTGATGGAGCCGGACGTGGCCGAGTTGAAAGATAACCGGATCTTGGTTGTCTGGCGCGGCTCGGATCGAGGCTGGGACGGTTCCAAGTCGAAAGAGCCGGGCAGGAAATGGTTCAGTCTGTCGACCGATGGCGGAATGACACTTAGCGCACCTAAGCCATGGCATTACGACGACGGTACGCCGTTCTATTCATCCTCGTCGTTTCACCGCTTCATCCGCCTCGGCTCGAACGGTAAATTGTATTGGCTCGGAAACATCAACGTCGGCGTTCCCAACGGCAACTCGCCGCGGTACCCGCTGCTGATTGCCGAGGTCGACGAGACCACCGTGACGCTGAAGAAGCAAACCATCAGCGTCGTCGACGACCGTGATCCGAATAAAAACAGCCTCGATTTCCAACTTTCGAACTTCTCGCTGTTCGAGAACCGTGAAACATACGAACTGGAACTGTTCCTCACCGCCTACGGCCAAGTCCCGGGACAAGCCGAGTGGGCCACCGCCGACTCATTCTGCTATCGCCTGAAGCTGAAGAGTACGGCGCAACCCGTAACCCTTCCTTGCGAATAGATGATCTGATCACATCCCGACATCGAGCTCCCATGAAACACCCAACGACATCTACGGATCGCCGTGATTTTCTGACCCGCGCCGGAGTGGGACTCACGGCTGCCGCGACGAGCCTCACGACCTTTGCACAGGACAAATCGCCGACCGAAGCCGCGGCCGGCGTTTCGATCACCGACTTTGAACGCTCCTGTCTGCGATTCCGTATCGACACGACGAAGAAACCTCCCAAGACCGTCTCGCGTAAGCTGCCGATGACGCTGAACAACGTCCGGTTCAGCCTCGATGCCCGCGTCGTGATCACGCACAAGGCCTCAGGTCGCGTGCATGACTATGTGTTGAGTTCGTCCTGCAAGAGCGAACAGGTTTGGGTGAAACGCGATGTCTGGCACCAACCCAATGCCGACATGTGCATGCTAGCCGGCAAGGATGAGTTCCTGGTGCAAAAACTCTGGGACAAAGCGGACAAGGGGATCATGTTGTACCCGGCTTCACTCGGCATGCAGCCCGAACGGCAAATCGGTGATCCGAAGGAGGCCTTCGACCGGTTTTCCATCAACCTCGTGCAGCGGTCCGGTCGCGTGTTGGGCGACGTGGATGCGATCCTTGCCGCGCTCGAGTCGGATGTACCGGTCGTGTCGCAAACGGAGTACGAATCAGCCGGCCATGAAGTGCTGCTGGAGTATCCCGTCCGCTGCGTAAACTTCAGCGAAAGAGAGCGTTACTATCAGGTCGATACGGGGCCGATCCTGGTGCCCGACTTCGAGCGTGAATACCAATCGATGCTGGAAGGTTGCCAACTAGCCTACATCGCGCACAACAGTCCCGAGTGGGCGGAGGCGATCGTCAGCGTGCCGACGCCGCTCACGGACGACATCAAAGTTCATCACTACTCGCAAAGCGTCCGCATCGAGGGAACCCGCAATCGGTTGATCGCAGTGACGTGAGTTGCTTGCATAACGAAACCGACGTAGCCCGATTGCTCGAGCGGCGCCGGAATGCTCCGGTACTACCTCATCTTGATGTCGTAGCAGAGAAGAGTTTCTTGGTCGCGGATGAAGAGCTTCCCGTCGACGATCACCGGATGCGGCCAGCTTTTTCCTTTGACCGAGGCCAGTTTGAACTGACTGACCAGTTCGTACTTCTCCGGATCGGCTTTAATCAGGGCCATTTCGCCGTCTTCATAGCGGAAGTAGAGGTGCCCGTCGGCATACAAGGCTGCGGCCGAACCGATTCCCGCACCGCGACTGCGCTCCCACTTCCGTTCGCCGGTCATCATCTCGATACACATCGGGAAACCGTTGTTGTGCCCGTGGCCGCAGTAGATGTATTTGCCGATGCGGATCATCCCGCCGTGGTGGTTCTCGAGCTCGCTCGCCTTGAGAAAGTAGACCTCATCTGCCTTGACGCCCGCGCCCTCTTTCGCGAGCTTCAAGAGCGCCGCGCCGGTCCCGTAGCCCGACGAGCAGAAGACGTGGTCGCCATCGACGATCGGGGTCGGAATGTTCGCCGTGCCGTTGGCGACCCGGTTGTAGGTCCAGAGGACCCGTCCGTCGTCGGCCGCCACGCTGATCAAGCCCCGGCCGGTTAGTTGTACGTATTGCTTCACTCCCGCGCCGTTGCTGATGACGATCGAGGAGTAGCCCGCGCCGTCTTTGCCTTTGTCCCCGCCCCAATCGCTCGGCGCCGCCGACTTCCAGACGAGCGTGCCGGTCTTCTTATCGAGCGCCGCGATCTGAGCATCCGGAGCGCCGGGCGTGCAGATCAGTCGATCGCCGTCGACCAGCGGCGACTCGCTGTAGCCCCAGCCCGACATCATCTTCCCGCCGAAATCGGCGGCGAGGCTCTTCTTCCATACAAGCGCGCCGGTCGCCGCATCGCAACAGATCAAGTCACCGTCGCGACCGAGGGCGAAGACGAGGTTTCCGTCAACCGTCGGTGTGCAGTTCGGATTGCCGCCGCCGACGTCGGTCTGCCAAAGCGGCTTGCCGTCGGCCTCGGATACCGCGATCAGCTTCGCGGCATTGCCGACTTGGCCGAGCGTGAAGATGCGTCCACCCGAAACCGCAAGGCTCGCCATTCCCTTCCCTAGGTTCTCGACTTGCCAGAGGAGCGGCGGCCCCTCTTCCGGCCACTTGGCGAGCAGGCCGGTCGCGCTCGACACGCCGTCCCGATTCGGACCGCGCCACTGCGGCCAGCTCTGCGCTGAGACCGAGCCGGCAGCGACGTTCGTCGCGGAGTCGGCAGCCCAAACTTGCAGGCTGAGCAGGAGCGAGGCGACCGACGTGACGACGAAGAGGGTGGCGCGCATGGCACGGAACTCCTGAGTAAGAGTGGGGCGTGAGTCGAACGGCAACGGCAGGCGTCGTCCGGCTCCAACGTCGAACGCCGCGCATTCTAACAATTGCGCCCGGAGCCGAACACGCGAGTTGCCGCAGAGCGGGTGACCAGACGGTCAGCGAGCCTTATGCAACTTGCTAATGATCCCAAGCTCGGTGAAAGCAATCGCGGGACTTTTGACCGGCGGCCGAAACAAGCTCGGGCGGCCACGGCTCCGTAATCTTTCGGTGCCTGCGTCAGATGACTAAGATTCTTCCAGTTCAAAGAAGATCCTATGCTCGAACTGAATGTCATATTCGCCAAGAAGGTCGGCGAACTACGGCTCGTATGGGGCTACCGTCAACCTGGAGCTCGTACTCGGCTCGTCTCTCGTCGGCGAACTCGCGACTAACTCAGCTATTGGCCGTCACGACGTACCAGGATGGCCCACTTCAGGTACTACTTTCGCTACGTCACCGGACTAGCGGAGCGAATGATGTCGTCGAGTCCGGTATTCGGAGCGCCATACATCGGGCCGTTGAGTACCACTTCAACGAGTTATTTGCCGGCAACAAGCTGCCGTCATCGGAGGTACTCCTCGGTGAATATGCGCGACACTGGCGGGAGACCGATTCAGCAACGGTTCGATTCGGTAAAGGCGAAAAATTCGATGGCCTTGGCGAATTCGCGGGACGCGTGATCGTAGCGCTCCAAACAAGTTCGCTCACGCCCAGAGGCGGTTACTCGTCCGTGCCTCATCTACTTAAATCGAACAGAGATCAACTAAGGGGTATCGAATTCGGCGATCTCTTATGTCTATAGTCGGTCCTTACTTAATGGGAGGCAAGGCTTTCTGAATGACCGGCCCCGATCGCGGAACGACGCCGTGGTAGTCTTCGCCCAGTAAGGCGGCGACAGTTGCTGCGATCTGACTCTGGGTCACGCGGTCGCAGTTCGTTCGTTCTCCCAAGTCGGGCGTGTCCGGACCGAGAAACGCCATCCACATGTCTTCGGCACCTTGAATCTTCTGGCCGTGATTCTTCCAGTCCGTCAGACCCGTGCCTCGACCGTGATCCGTCGTAATGATGAACGTGGTCTTGTCGCGATACTGTTCCATCGACTGCATCGTTTCCCAAAGCCGCTGAATATAGCGATCGGCCGCGTTGGCTGAAGTCAGCAGATGATCGTAGCGACCGGCATGTCCCCAATGGTCCGTTTCGAGAAACCCCACGAACAGCACTCTGGGTTGGTATCGCAGCAGATGCTCGCGAACTGCCTGATACAGAATTGAATCGACGACTTCCGCGGCGTTGATTCGGGTCGTGTCGGCGATCAGGTCGTTGAGAAGTTGCTGCCTCGGGTTAGGATCGGACTCAGGAAGATTCTCCCAGCCGCCCATTACGGGAAAGGCGCAGCGCTCCCGGTTGAATATGTACGGCGTCACGTCCCAAGCACTGTAGGCGGCCACTTTGCCGCCGAACCCGGGCTTGCGGTGAAGCCATTCCAAGACCGTGATGTTTTGGTTCGGCTTCTTGGCGTTGCTATCGATCAGTGGATCGGCGTAGCCGGTCAGAATCTCGTTGTAGCCGGGGTAGGAGAACTTCATCGTGTTTGTGATCTGCGATGAACTTCCTTTCGTCAGGTTGCCGTAGAGTTGCCCTTCGCGAGCGATCTTGCTCCAGAAGAACGGGAGCAAAGCCGAGCGGCGATCTTCCGGCGTCTCGCGCCAGAATTTCTCTTCGATGGCCTTTACGTCTGCGACGCCGCCATGTTGTTTGTTGATCAGCGCCTTCTCCGCGCCGGTGAAGACTTCCTGCCAACGAAGACCGTCGATGGTAATGAGGACGATGTTCCGCGTCTTTAGGTCCGCTGCGCCGACGTCGGTTGCAGCGAAAAGCAACAGAGCACAGAGAACGCCACACACTCTTATGATTCGATGTTTGACATCCGACACGCTATGTCTCCCTGCAGGCGTTCGAGCGTTTTGCGATATACGTTTAAGTCAGGTCAATGTACCCGCCCACTATTGCGAACGCGACGGATAAGACCGCAATGTCTTGTGCGTTGCCTGGCCGATCGGCACGCGGTAGGTGCCGGGCATCACTCGCAGTAAGTGTTCACTCTGCGCGCGATGCCGCTAATGCCTGATCGCGACCGCTTTCTTCGGCACCCAATGATCGCGAGGATGGATCGACTGGCCGTCGCGCAGCCGGCGTTCGTACACCGAGAGAATGTCGCTCCTTGTGACGATTCCGACGATATGTTTCGGGTTCTTCCGATCCACGACCGGCAGCCGGCCGATGTCGTGGCGGACCATATGATCCGCGGCGTCGCGAGCCGTCGAAGTGTCGTACACGTAGACCGGCGGACGGCGAATGAGGACGCGAATCGCCGTCGATCCGCTTTCTTCGGCGCCGAGCAAATTGCGCCGCGTGAGCACTCCCAGCAAGATGCCCTGCTCGTCGATGACGGGATAGCCCTGATGCCGACTGCCTTGCGGATCGGAATCGAGCCAGAGTCTCACTTCGGCCAACGTTCGATCGGCCGGCAGCGTGACGACCTCGGACGTCGCGATTTCGCCGACGTGGACCTGATCGAGATAGTCGGCCGTATATTCGACCGGTGCCCGAATTCCACGTCGTGCGATCTTCTCCGTCATGATCGAATTCACGGATAACAGCGACGCGAACAAATATGACATACTGCAGCCGCCTAAGATCGGAAGTAGCCCGAGCGGTTGAAGCGTCGTCTCGAAGGCGAAGACCGCCGAAGCCAAGAGCGCTCGCGACGCTCCGGCGAAGAGGGACGCCATGCCGACCAAATCCGCGACGCGTGGATCGATGCCGGCGGCCGGAAGGGCCCATGCCGCCATCTGACCGACGGCGAAACCGAGCCCTGCGCCGAGCGTGAACAACGGCGCGAGCGTCCCGCCGGAAGTGCCGCTACCCAGTGAGATCGACCAACTGACGAACTTCATCGCGACCAAGAAGAGCGCCGACCCGACGACGAACTTACCGGCCAACGCGTCGGTGACGTTATCGTATCCGACGCCGAGCGTGCGCGGCGCGTAATAGCCGGCCCCGCCGATCGCCAACGCGCCAACCAGCGGCCACCACATCCAATGGATCGGCAGGTGTTCGAAGGCGTCTTCGATGCCGTACGTGACCCGAATTACGGCCGCTGCGACGATCCCCATCAGCCCGCCGACGAGCACGTAGGTCAGCAGTGCGATCGCCGTCGGCGTGCCGATATTCGGCATCGGAAAGACCGGCTCGGGAACTTCGATCAATAGTCGCAAGCCGCTGGCCGTCACGGAGGCGAGCACGACCGGAATCAGGGAACGGGGACGAAACTCGAATAACAACAACTCGATCGCCAACAGCACGGCTGAGACCGGAGTGCCGAACGTGGCCGCCATGCCCGCCGCCAAGAGAGTCTTGCGCTCACCGGCGGTTGTGTGCGTCAGTTGCCCGAGCAGCGAGCCGATCGCACTGCCGGTGGCGATGATCGGTCCTTCCGAACCGAACGGCCCGCCGGTGCCGATCGAGATGGCCGCCGACAGCGGCTTCAACTAAGTCATTCGCGCTGGGATGCGGCTTTCATTCGTCAGCACTTGCTCCATCGCTTCGGGGATGCCGTGTCCTCGAATCGCCGGCGAGCCGAAGCGGGCCATGAGCCCGACGATGAACGCTCCGATCAAAGGAGGCAATAAGACCCACGCACCGAGATCGTTCCCGGCCGGAGAAGTACTCTCGAGCGAAAGGCGATGGTAAAACGAGTGGTTGGTGATGAGTGCGATGAGCTGCGTGAGCACTTGCGCGGCGGCTGCGACTGCGAAGCCGAGTCCGACGGTCCAACAACAAAGCTCCAACATCCTCAGATCGATGAGGGGTCGACTCGGTGGAGCGAAACCAACTTCTTCGACAGTATCTGCAATCGACATCCGGATACTCCTGCAATCACCGCCACGACTGAGTGGGATCGATCGACTCGAAGTCTACGTTGGATTGAATTCTGCGACTTTTACATTTCGGCAAGCGTGGTCCGTTAAGCGCGCGAAGTGCGACAAATTGACACCTTAATCGGAGGCAGTCGAGTGCCGGCCTGTGGCGCTTTCCGTACGCTTCTCGCCGTAACAATGGCCTGGACGTTTGCTTCCGCCGAGCTTCCGGATCTCGCTTCCGGCAGGAACGCGTCATGAGCCGAGATCTACGAAGTCCAGTCATGTGAAGACGATTATCGCGCAGCGGACGAGGGTGCGCGCTAGGTCGAGAGCTTGCGGACAAAGATTGAACTTATCAAGGTCGGCGGTTGGCTCAAAGTCTTTTACGCATCCGCCGGGTGGCTTTGCCGCCGTCGCGCATCGCGGAGGCGGTAGCTTTCGCCCTTGGCTTCCCGGATGTGGCAGCGGTGCGTGAGCAAATTCAGCGCCGCGCCGGTCGGCCGTTCGCTGCCGAGCACCTCGGTCCAGAGTTCGAACGGCAAGTTCGTCGTGACGATCAAGCTCAGCCGCGGAGCAGCCACCGGTATCGAGGGCAGCCGCACGACGATGAATCCGCGCTGGTAAAGCGGATGCTGGAACGATTTTGAGAATGGGCCGCGGTTCGACTATCGCCGGATTGCGGCTTTGTTACGCGGGGAGAGTAGGAACGCGAGCCCCGGTCGGATTTATCGACTGTGACGCGGAAGGAAGGAGAGAAACTGCCGCAGCGGACGCGATTATGCCGAGCTTCCGGGACGAGTGACAACGCTTGTGATCGTCGTCGGGCCGAGCATCGCGACGACGTTTGGAGCTGGGGCTTCGTGCTCGATCGGACGACGAGCGGCCGGACGTTGAAGTGGCTCTTGATCCTCGTGGAGCACACGCGCGAGTGCTTGGCTTTGAAGGTCGATCGCGGGATCACCAGCGAAGACGTGATCGACGCGTTGCAGAACTGTTCGCGGCGCGGGGCATGCCGCAACGAATCCGTAGCGACAACGGCTCGGAGTTCGTCTCCCACACGATCGGAAGCCGGCTCACGCAAGTCGACATGGGGACGCTGACGCGCGCCGGGGAGTCCGTGGTAGAACGGCTACGCCGAGAGCTTCCGCAGTCGCCTGCGCGACGAGTTCTTGGCGTCGAAGAGTTTGGAGAATTTGCCGGCGGCTCGCAAGCGGTCGGCGGCGTGCAAAGACGATTACAACCATCACCGGCCTCACGGCTCTCGCTGGGGTCTGTGACCCCGGCCGAGTTCGCGGCCCGCTGTACCGCTTCCGCTCCGGCTGGACGCGGCCCAGCGGAATAACCGAAGCTTGATATCACCTGGCGCGGTAAATCCGAGCTGTTTTCGATATAGGTCATCAAACTATGACTGACAACGGGATTCGTTTAAGGGGGCAAGGCCACGGCGTCATATCGCGCGTAGTCACGAGTTCCCAACCAAGCAATGCCGGAAAGCAACGCGATTGCGACCGCCGGGAACGGAACGCGACGCGACCGGCTCGAACGCGGTGGTTGATAGAAGTGCAATTATGGTGCGCGCCGGGGGACTGCAATTCGTGAAGAGATCGCGATTAGATCAATTCGCGGATCGGCTTTGCCTCGCCGGCCACCAAGTATTGCGGCCGGCCGTGAAGATCGTTGATCGTCGTCGTGTTCACGTCGATCCCGAGGTTGTGGTAGAGGGTCGCGAAAACTTCGCCGAACGAAACCGGTCTACTCGCCGCCTCTCCGCCGAGGCGATCGGTCGAGCCGATGACTTGCCCGGTTCGCATTCCGCCGCCGGCAAGCATCGCACACGAAACATTCGGCCAGTGATCTCGGCCTCCTTTGGAGTTGATGGTCGGCGTGCGACCGAACTCTCCCCAGACGACGACCGACGTATCGCAGTCGAGCCCGCGCTCGCGCAGGTCTTCGAGCAGCGCACTGAGCCCTTGATCGAGCATCGGCATGTGGTGCCGTGAGTTTTCGAAGTTCGTTCCGTAGGGCATGCCGTGCCAATCCCACCGTCCGTAGGCCAAGGTCACGACACGCGCGCCCGCTTCGATCAAGCGGCGAGCCGATAGAAAGTATTCGTTGCAAAGCGGTCCGGCATCGCCGTAGCCGGCCGGTTCGCGCGAGCCGTAGCCGTAGCGGTCGCGCGTGCGTCGGTCTTCGCGCGACAGATCGAGCGCTTCGGCCAGCTTGCTCGACGTGAGAATGCCGAAAGCCTGGCGTTGGAAATCGTCGAGGCCCGACATTACCCCCGCGGCATCGGCATCGCGACGATAGCCGTCGAAGCGCTGGAGCAACTCTCGCCGATCACCGAGCCGATCGACCGTCACGCCGTTGAGCACCATGTCGGAAAGTCCGTCCCCTTCCGTGCGGAACGGCGAGTGGCCGACGCCGAGAAACCCCGGGCGTCCGGGATCGGCCCAACTCGTGTGTTTCATCGGAGGGACTAAGCTGACGAACGGCGGAACCGCCGGATCGACGGGCCCTCGCAGCTTCGAGATCGTCGAACCGAACGACGGCCAATTTCCTTGCGGTTGCTGAGCGCTCTTTTGTCCGGTCATGCATTGAAACGCCGCATGCCGCCCTTCGCTGCCGACGATCGAACGAACGATCGCCAACCGATCGGTCATGCGCGCGAGTTGCGGCAAGAGCTCGCAGATTTCGATGCCCGGCACGTTGGTCGCGATCGGCTTAAACTCGCCGCGAATTTCGATCGGAGCGTCCGGCTTGAGATCGACGAAGTCTTGGTGCGGTGGGCCGCCCGACAGAAAGACCATGATCACGGACTTCGTCGACGACCGCTTGCCCGAAGCCGCATCGGCGCGCAATAGCTGCGGCAACGCCAGCCCACCCATCGCAAGGCCGCCGACGCGCAGAAAGTCGCGCCGCTGCAGACCGTCGCAGAATCCGCCACGTGATTTTTTCGGAGAGTGGTGCATGTTCGGTTTCCTCACGGCCATCCGTGGTTTACGCGAAATTCATAATTCGTTACGAGCTTAAATCAATTCACGCAAAGGCTCGGGATTTCCTTCGACGAGAAATTGCGGCCTGCCTTGCAAATCGGCGATGGTTGTCGTCTTTACGTCGATGCCGAGATTGTGATACAGCGTGGCGAACACTTCGCCGAACGTCACCGGGCGATCGACCGCTTCGCCTCCCAAGCGATCGGTAGCACCGATGACTTGGCCGGTTTTCATTCCACCGCCGGCCATAAGCGCGCAGGCGACCCGGGGCCAATGATCGCGGCCGACTTGCTTGCTGATGATCGGCGTACGTCCGAACTCCCCCCAGGCGATCACGGTCACATCGTCGGCCAAGCCCCGCTCGTGAAGGTCGTCGACCAAAGCGGAAACGGCTTGGTCGAACGGCGGAAAGTCTTCGGCTTCGCGATTGAAGATCGTGTCGTAGCTGCCGCCGTGCCAGTCCCATTTGCTGTAATTGACCGTCACGACGCGACAGCCCGCCTCTACCAAGCGCCGGGCCATGAGCAGGCTTTGCGGCACGCGCGGTGCGCCGTTGCCATCCATAAACTTCGTCGTATCGCCGGTGCCGTAACGCGCGACGATGCGCGGATCTTCTTTGGTGAGATCGAGCGCGTCGACCAATCGCGACGACGTCAGCACATCAATCGCTTGACTCGTAAACGCATCCATTCCGATCATCTTGCCGCCGGCATCGACGTCGCGACGAATCCGATCGAGGCTCGCCAGCAACGACCGTCGATCGTCGAGCCGATCGGAGGTGATTCCTTTGAGGATCATGTCGTCGCGACTTGCCGCCAATGGTTTCAGCGGCGATTGCGCAACTCCCAAGAACCCCGGGCCGGGCTCATTATAAGGACCATGCGTCGTGTCGTAGCAAAGGCTCAGAAACGGCGGCACGCCGCGCGTTTGTCGGCCTTGTTGATGCGCGACGATCGAACCGAACTGCGGCCAGCCCCCGGCCGGAGCTCCCCGACCGGGCTTCCGGCCGGTGAAGCATTGATGCGCATCGTGTCCGCTTTGCGCATCGACGATCGACCGAATCGGGACGAGCTTATCCATCCGCGCGGCCATCTTCGGAAACAACTCGCAGATCTCGATACCGGGCACATTCGTCGCAATCGGCCGATGAGGTCCGGCGATCTCGCGCGGGGCGTTCGGCTTAAGATCGAACATATCTTGGTGCGGCGGTCCGCCGACCAGATAGATCATGATCACCGCTTTGCGCGAGTTGCGAACGCCCGCCGAGGCTTCGGCCGCGAAGAGGTTCGCCAGCGACAATCCGCCGAGCCCGAGACCGCCGATCTTGAGGAAGTCGCGGCGCAAGACCCCATCGCACAGCGCACTGCGACGGTT
Source organism: Planctomycetia bacterium (assembly GCA_021413845.1). Taxonomy (NCBI): domain Bacteria; kingdom Pseudomonadati; phylum Planctomycetota; class Planctomycetia; species Planctomycetia bacterium. The sequence continues at coordinate 28,847 of JAIOPP010000004.1, forward strand.
CGCGGCATGGCGCAAAGTCAGCATCGTGTGGTTACTCCGAAGACTCCGCTCGGGAAGCAGAGGTTGGAAGGGCAGGGGGAGTGCGATGGTGGGAATTAGATCGAAGCGTTCCGATATGTTACGTGGTTTGCCGAATGATTGCTAGCGAGAGTTTTCACGAGGTACGAAAACGGCCGCACGACCGGCTCATTAAGGAGCGGTCGTGCGGCCGAAACGTGGTTTAGTTGTTTTCGGAAGGTTGGTTAGGCTGTTTCGGTTTCTGCTTCTTTTTTGGCGGCTGCTTGGCGGCGTTTTTTCCAGCGGAGGCCGAAGCCGATACCGGCGATGCCCATGAAGAGCAAGCTGCCCGGTTCCGGAACCGCGGAGTAATTGAGATAGAGATTGCTGTCGACCAGCGAAATGCGGAACGAGCCGGTCAGGTCGGTCGGGGTGAGCCGAGCCGTGTTGATGTTGAAGTAATTGTTGATGTCCCCATCGATTGTTTCGTTGTAAGCGTGGCCGTTGAGGGTCACTGCACCCGCATTCGCGAAGAGCCAATGCAGCGATTGAGTCCCCGTGTTGAGGGACCCCGGATCGAAGTAAGGAGCCTCTCCTTCGTGCGTCGCGTCCATCATCGAGATGAGGTTGAAGTTGATGCGATTGGCCGCATCGACTCCGGTCGCCTGTAGATCAAGTATGCCGGTGCCGCCGGGGAGTAGATTCGAGACGTACAGGAGATCCCATTCGGTGCCGGAAGGATTGAGGGCGAGGTGATCCGCAGGATCCACGGAGTTGAGCCCGCGAATAAACTGGAAGTTGAACCCGCTCCCCGCCTGGAAGACGGCCGAGCCCGCGACGACGTACCCGAGGCCTTCGTTGCTCGGGGCTTCCGCATGCGGTCCGTCCAGCCCACCCGGCGAGAACACGCCGCCGCCTTGCACGGTCATGGTCGTCGTCGATCCTTGAACGATGAGCGTGGCCGTGGTCGCCGGCGACACGGGGGCGATCGTATAGGACTTGGCCGTGGTGAGCGCACCGTTGTAGGCGACGAGCGTACCGGCGTTGACGGTCACGTCCGGAGTAAACGTGTTGCCGGCGTTAGCCAAGATCGTGGTGCCGGTTCCCGCTTGGACGAAGTGTCCGCCGGTCGAACCGCCGGCGGCGCTGTTCGCGATCGTATTGCCGAGAACATACGTGCCGGACTGATTCATCTTCAGCGTTCCGGCGTCGGCGATGGTGATGGCGCTGAGGTTGCTGGTGTAGTTGACGGAGTCGCTGCCGCCGAGCGTTCCGCTACCGGTGATCTCTAAGACCCCGGCGGCGATGTCGGTGTTGACGGAGTAGGTGTTCTGACCGCTCAACGTCAGCGTGCCGAGACCGTCCTTCACCAGGCTGAAGGAAGAGCCCCCTTGCATCTGCAACGAGGCGGAGATGACGGTATGTCCGGAGCCTTCGATGGTGAGGTTGCGGGACGAACCGGTGACTTTCGTGCCGGCGATGGTCAGCAACTTGGTGCTGTCGTTGTGCCAAGTTTGGCTAAGTCCGAGCGCGAGGTCGGTGCCGATCGTGACGTCGCCGGTACCGGCGGCGACGTCGATGGCGCGAGCGACGGTGATGCCGGTATTCAACAGACCGTTCAATTGCAAGACGATCGGCGAGCTGTTCGGAGACGTACCCGGTTGGATTCCGATCGGGTTGTTCAGGCCGGTGCTGCCGTCGAAGTTCAAGCTGTTGATCTCGAAGCTGTTGTCCAGCGTCGTTAACAAGTTGGCGGCGTTCGGCGCCAACAACGAGCCGAAGAAGACGTTGGTGCGAGCTCCCGGAACTTGAAGCGTGTTCTCGGTTCCGGCGACGGTCGTGGTGAAGTTGGAGAGGCTCGTCCCTTCGCGGAAGCTATTCCACGACTTCGGCTTATCGGCGATTCCGCCTCGCCAGTAGGCGACCGTCGGAGCGGAGATCTTGTAGTAGGTCAAATCGAGGGAATTCGAAGTTTGCTTCAACGCATACTGGTTCCCTTCGATCGAGGTCGGGCTGCCCGGTGCAAATCCGAACGCCGCGGCGGGGTCGGAAGCGCTGTCGAGTACGAAGAAGTTGATCAAGTGGAGGACATCCACATCGTCGTTGATGCCCGTCTTAACGGAGCGATGGATTTGATTGGCCAACGGATTGAGCGTGACATAGGCGCCGCTCGCGTTGAGCCGGAGTTTGCCCGTCACCTGGATGAGATCGACTGCGCCGCTGGAGCCGCTGGAACCGAGATCGAAGAAGAGGTTCGTCTTGAGGCCGAAAGGATCGACGTCGCCGAGGGTCAAGTTGGTGGTTGCGGTCGAGGAATCGAGGATCGTCAAGGTGCCGATCGTCCCGCTCCGGTAGTCGCTGAGGTTCCGGAGGTCGATGTTGCCGCCGCCGGCAACGGTCACGTTGGTGTTGATGGCGCCGTTGGAGGCGACCAACGTCGTGCCGATGGTGCCGACGCCGGACAGCGTTCCGCCGGCGTTGACTTGGACTTGCGTGCCGTTGACCCCGCCGACGGTCCCGCGGATGGAACCTTGGACGCCGTTGACTCCGTTGACGCCGACGATGAGCGCGCCTTCGTTGACCGTCGTGCTACCGCTATAAGTGCTGGCTCCACCCAAGGTGAACGAGCCGGTGCCGTTCTTGATCAAGAAGAGTTTGTTGAACAACGGATTGAGGGCCACGGTGGCCGGAGTCGCGGTATCGGTGAGGACGCCGTTGAAGACGCTCGGCTCGGTATTGTTGAGGGTTAATGTGGAAGGGTTCGTGGCGTTGGAGTTGGTGATGAAACCACCACCGGCGACCGTTCCGTCGGAGAGCCCGGCTAGGGTTTGGTTGGCTCCGTTCAAGTCGTAGCCGGCTCCGACGTTGATCTTCAACGGGCTATCGGCCGCGATCGGGTTTTCGCCGAACGGCACCGCTCGGACGAGCCCTTCCTTGATCCAGACGCCGGCCCCGTTCCACGAATCCTGGCTGCCGATGATCAACGTTCCGGCCCCGTCCTTGATGAGGAAGTCGACCCCTGCGGCGGCCGAAGTCTTGATGGTGCCCAACATGCTCAAGGTCACCGAAGGATCGGTCACGGTGATGGTGCGCGACGCGGCGCCGAAGTTGACGGAGTTGTCGAAGGCGATGTTGGCGTTGGCGTTCGTCCCCCCGATCGTGAGATTACCGTTGAGGGTCACGGCCGTTTTGATCAAGGTCGGGTAAGGGTTCGCCGGCGTGGCGACGAAGCTCGAGAGCGAAGTCAAGCCGGCGTTGAGAATGTCCGGATCCAAGTAGGTCGCTCCGGTCGGCAACTGGGTTCCGGCCGGCAGAACCGAACCGGTCGGAGCCATCGAGCCGGCGGCGACGACGGTCCCGGCCCCGATCACCGTTCCGGCCGTGACGACCGCATTGGCGGCGATTTGCGTCCCCGCCGCGAGCACGGTATTGGCGTTGAAGATCGTCCCGGCGGGGACCGTCGTGCCGGCCTTGATCACGGTTCCGGCCGGAACCACGGTGTTGGCGGCGACGACCGTTCCGGCGCCCAAAAGCGTGTTCGCTTGGACGACCGTATCGGCCGCGACTTCGGTCCCTATTCCGAGCAGCGTACCGGCGACGACCACCGAACCCCCGGCGACCGTAGTGTTCATCGACAGCACGGAATTGGCCGCGACGACGGTTCCGTCGGCGACGACCGTACCGGCGCCGAGTTGGGAGCCGGCGACGACGACCGACCCGGCCGGAATCGTACCGCCCATCGGAATCACGGTCCCTCCCACGAGGGTCGTGGCTTGGATGGCGGTCGCGTCTTGTTGGATCGTCGTATCCTTCGTGACGGTCGTCGTGTGTCCGAGCGTATTATCGCCGCCGGCGAGGGTCGTGGCCCGAGCGACGGTCGCTTCGTAGGTCAAGGTCGTTTGCGGCACGAGAATCGTTAATTGGGCGACGAACGTATCGCTCCCGAGCACGGTGTTCTGCGCGAGCGTCGTCGCTTGGTTGACGAACGTGTCGGTGGCCAGAGCCGTGTTCTGGGCCAACGTCGTCGAAACTGCGAGCGTCGAGTCGTAGAAGAGTCTCGTCGAGGCGGCGAGCGTGACCTGGGCGAACGTCGTGTTCTTAAGAAGCGTCATGGCGGTCGCGATCGTCGTATTACCTTGGAAGGTCGTGTTGTTGACGAGCGTCATGTTGTTGAGGATCGTCGCGGGAGCGGAGAGCGAGCTGTTCTGAGTGAGGGTGACTCCGCCGACGCCGACGATCTTCGTCGCGTCCCGTTTGCCGATCGTGAACGCTCCCGCGCCGAACGGGTTGATCAGCGGGTTGGCGTTGCCGAAGAGCACGGTTCCTTCGCGGAGATTGAAGCCGTTGGTGTTGGCCGTGAAATACGGAGTCGCGCTGCCGCTGGCGGCGGCCGTCAGCAGCAAGCCGCCGGAGCCGGACTTCGTAATCGGAGAAGTCGAGTTGTTGTTCGGGGTGCTGAGGAAGCCGGTGATGTTGAGGCCGATCGGCGAGACGCCCGTGACGTTGATCGTCGGCGTACCTGAATTCACAATTCTGAGGTTGCCGGTGATGGTCGGCGTGAAGGCGAAGTTGTCGTTGTTCGAGACGATCGCCGTAGCCGGGACGGTCAAGGTCAGCGTGCCGCCGGTGCTCACGTTCGGGGCGCGATTACCGCCGGTGTTGTTGAACGTCAGGCTCTTCAAGCTGTAGATCTGACCGGCTCCGGTCGGCGCAACCAACGTCAGCAGCGCGCCGCCGTTGAGGATGACGTCCGTCGCGGCGTTGATCTGTTGTTGCACCGAGGTGTTCTGCGTCACAGTGGCGTTGTTGATCGTCAACGTACCGGCGGGGATCACTCGACCCGCATCCGGGAAGATGAGCGTGTTGCCTTGGAACGCCGCGAGGGTCAACGTCCCTTCGTTCACGATCGTGTTGCCGGTGTAGGTGTTCTGAGCCGTGATGATGAGCGTGCCGGGGCCGGCCTTCACCAAGCGGGTCTTCGCCCCGAGGGTGTTGTCCTTGATCGCAGCTTCGATCGTCGTCGTCACGGCGGCGGCGCTTTGATAGGCCACCAAATCATAGACGCCCGTCGTCGCCGCACCGCCGGTCGTCAGAATCCCGCGCGTCAGCGTGGTGGTGTTCACGCCGACCGACGAAGCGGTCGTCGTGGTGAGGAGGCCGCCCGCGGTGAGGTTCAGGGTCGTCGCCGTCGCCGTCGTACCGGTAAACGTGATCGGCGTGCCGGCGGTGTACTTCAGCGAGCCCGCGTTCGTATACGCCGAGACGGCGAACGTGGCGGCGGTGAGGTTCACGGTCGACGAATTCTTCGCCAATTGCGATACGATCGTGGTGCTCGTATCGATTCCGCTGATCAAAGGCAAGTCGTAGAGCGGCATGCCTTGCGTTCCCAACGCGCCGATTCCCTGAGCGATCGCATAGCCGGCGTAGTCGATGCCGTTGACGATGATGTTCGGGCTCAGTCTCGTCAAATCCAACGTCGACGTCAGCGTGGAATTGAGTTGCGTGACATAGAGTCCGGCTTGGTTGAAGCCGGGCTGGCCGAGCACGACCCCGGAGCCGGTCACGGCGACGTTGAGCGTCGCCCCGTTCGGGAACGCCAGGTTGCCGATCGTCACGCGGGTCGTCGTTCCTTGATTCGGCAAGCCGTTCAAAGTGATCGTGTTGGCGCCGGTCATCGCGAGGTTGTTGATCACGATCGCGGCGTCCATCGAACCGCCCGCAGTCAACGTCAAGGCTGCTCCATCCATCGTCACCGGCGCCCCGGCGGCGATGCGCGTCAGGTTCGCGCTGGTCGGGTTGAGGCCCGATTGATCGGTCGTCAACGTGCCGTAGTACAGCTTGATGGCGCTCGACTGGGCGACCGAGCCGGAATCGCGGAGAGTCAAGCCGCCCCCGCGGACGATCGTTTCTCCCTGATAGGTATTCGTGCCCGTTAACGTCGTCGTCGCGTTCCCCGAGCGCGTGAACGACAGGCTGTTCCCCAAGATCACGCCCCCGAAGGTGCTGTTCGCCGTAGCGACGGAGGTCAGCACCACGTTCCCGGCGACCGAGCTGCGAATCGTGCCTCCCATGTTCGGCAGCGGATTGATCGACGACAAGGTGCCGATCGCTTGACTCTTCCCCATGAGATCGACGAAGGTCGTCGCCGCCGGGCCGTTGATAGTCAAGGCGGAGATGCTGATCAAGCCGGTGTTCAACGGGATCACGGCCAGCGTGTTATCGCGGCCCGAGTTCAAGTTCAGCGTACCACCGTTCACCGTCGTCGTGCCGCTGTAGAGAGCGCGACGATTCAAGTTCAAGATTCCCTCGTCGGCCTTGACCAAGCCACCGCTGGCTCCCAGGCCGAAGAACGCGTTGACGTTCAACGTGGAATTCTTCAGGACGTGCAGGAACGGCACCGTTCCGGAGTTGGTGGTAAAGGAGCCGACGTCGATACTCGCCGTGGTTCCTTGCAGCACCAAGACCGCCGCCGAGCCGCCGAGCGTCTGCGTCAGTAGGCTGCCGGTACGGAGGAAGCCGCCGTAGCCCGGATCGGTCAGGCTGGACAACAGACCGAGCGAGATCGGCGCAGTCGGGGTGGAGACACCGCCGATCGTCAACGTGCTGACGGTGGCGTTCCCCTGGAGCTTCGACCCGGAATTATCGTCGTTGGTGAAAATTCCACCGTTGATCGAAGCGGTCCAAGCCGTCGTCTGGGTGCTCAACTCGCTATTGCCGGGCTGCAAACCCGGGGCCGCCAAGTAGGTCATCGGACGGATGTTGCCGGTGCCGTCCTTGACGAGGAAGCCGGTCCCCGGCCCGCTCGTGGAAGCATCGACGAGGACCTCCGGACGAATCGTGACGGAGGACAAGTTGAGGTTCGTGGACGTCGCCAACGAAGTCATCGTCACGACGGAATTCACGGAACTCGCCGCACCGCCGCTCACGCCGGCGATGACCATCGTGCCGGTGTTGTTCAGAGTGACCGTTGCGATCGCCAACGTGGTATTGCCGGAGAGCTCGATCCGGTTACCGCCGTTCTGCGAGGTGAAGTTCACGACGTTTTCGGTGACGGGCGTCGAGCTCCCGACGATCTTCAACGTTCCCCCTTGCAGGAACAGAGTTCCCGCCGCACCGATGCCGAGCCGATCTCCCTTGGCTTGGCTCGTGTTATCGAGCTTCAGCGTGCCGCCGGCGTTGACGACGAAGGATTCGACGAAGGCCGGCGTCACGACGCTCGTAAACCAAGAGGCGTCGTCTTGGAACGTGAGCCCGCCGCCGTTGACCGTGATCGTCCCGGCCCCGACCGTCGTCGTTTGCGCTTTCGTCAACTTCATCTCACCGGCCCCCACCTTCTGCAGCGAGATGCCGCCGAGGCCGGCCAAGAGGGCGAGGTTCGCGTTGGGCGCGCTGAAGCGGTTGAAGAAGCCGGCGAACGTCGTCGACGTGCCGTCGAAGCCGACCGTCAGCGTAGTGGCGGCGGCCGAGTTGTGCACGGTGCTGTTCGCGTCGCCGGCGAGCGAGCCGATCGTCGTGGCCGAGCCCGCCAAGTCGAGCCGCGTATTGGCTCCCAACGACAAGGCCGACAAGCGGGAACCGCCGTTGGCGACCCCGATCCGCAAGCCGCCGGTATTGTCGCCGAGCGTCAAGTTGCCGGAGAAACCGGCTTGGGCGGTCAGGCCGAGCAGGCCCCCGCCGGTCTTCGTGAGGTTGGCGCTGCCGATGGCCCCTTGCAGGTTCAACACCGCTTGCAACGGCAATGGATCGACGGCCCCGTTGACGTTGATCGAGTCGACGCGCACGGTCTTCGTACCCGAACCTAAATCGATCCGCCCGGCGATCAAGGCCGTAAACGGCGCGTTGGTCGAGGTCGTGACGATTCCCCCGGTGCCGATCGTCAACGTCCCGGCCGAGCCGGCGGTCAGAATGCCGGCCGTGTAGGTATTGATCGTCGAAGCGCTGCCGCCGTTGTTGTTCAACACGACCCCGGCGACGGCATTGTCGCCGAAGAGCGTCACGGTCGCGTTGCCGTTCACGGTCACGATGTTGTTGTGACCGATCGCGTCCGCGCCGTAGAAGTTCACGTTTGCTCCGCTGACGACCAAGCCGCGCGTCGGATCGGTCGCGTTCGGAATGCTGCTCCCCGCGGTGACCCGCAACGTCCCTTGGCTGACGTACGTGCCGCCGCTGTAGGTGTTGTCGGTGCCGGTCAGCATCATGATGCCGGTTCCGGACTTCGTGAACGCGGTCTTGCCGCCGGAGGTGTTATCCTTGATCGACGAGTTGATGATCATATTCGCGACGAACGAATAATTGCCGGTGTTATTCGTGGCGAGAGCCTTGTTGCTGATCTTCAGCTGCGTTCCGTTGGTGACCTCGGTCACGGTGGTCCCCACCTGAATACCCGTGCCCGTCACGATCATGCCGACGAAGACATTCGCCGTGGTCGTCAACGTGAGGACGTTGCTGCCGACTTCGGTGGCCGCCGCACCCGCCGCGACGATCACCGGCGCCCCCGTCCCGACCGCCGTATACACGCCGCCGCCGACGCCGCCGATATTCGTCGCCGTAGCGTTGTTGCTCAATTTCACCTGCGTCCCGTTCGTCACCTCGATGATCGTGCTCCCCGTCGGGATGCCGAATCCGGTCACGGTCATGCCGAGCGTAAGTCCCGTCGTGGAGGCCAACGTGAGGACGTTGGAACCGCTCACCGTGGCGCTCGGCGCGGAGGCGTTAGCCTGAGCGGTCGTCGTCGCCGTGTTGTAAGCGACTAATTCGACCAAGCCGGTACCGCCCGTCGTGAGCACGCCCCGATTGTTGCTCGTCCCGACGCCGGTCAACCCGATGATCGTGGGATTCGTAGCGCTCCCGGCCCGCAGCAAACCGCCCTGTTCCAAATTCAAAATCGAGTTCGGCGCGGCGAACGCGATGTCGTTCTGGAAACTACCGGCAATCCGCAACATCCCCGTCGTCGTCGTACCGGCCGGCAACGTCGTGATCGTGTTGAGGCCGACTAAGAGATTGGTCACGTTGCCGGTGGCGAAAGCAGCCTCATAGCCTTTAAAGCCGACGGTGCTGAGAGCACCCACACCTTGAGCGGCGTTGTATCCGGCGTAATCGTTGCCGTTGAGGACGGCCCAAGCTCCTAAAGTTTGCGTTGCCGCGTCCATAACTAAAGGAGTGCTGAAAAAGAGCCGCGGCTGCTGTCCGGCCAAGGCAAGAGTACCGGGAGTAAAGTTCACCGTGGCACCCGCATTACGAGTCAAGCTCGCAAAGGTGAGATCGGTCATGTAGTAACTACCGAGCCCTCCGCCGGCGTTGACGGTAATCGTGCTCGCACTCTCTGCCAACGTCACTGCACCCAATATTTCCGTGCTGTAAGTGCTCGGGCGACCGTTCAAGGTAATCGTACCGCCGGCAAGGGAAATCGGCGCCACATCGTTCACACGATTCGAATTGTTGATGAAGAGGTTGACACTGCTGCCATTGTTCTGAATCAATAGCGCGCCGTAGTTGATCGTGAGGGCCGAGGTATTGGAGATCGTACCGTTGTCTTGCAGAGTGATCTGGCCGCCATAGATGGCAGTCGGCCCGGTGTAAGTGTTGTTATTCATGAATATTAAGGTATTAACATTCACACGCGAGAAAGCGACGTTGCCTGTAATATTCCCCGCCCAGTAGTAGTTCGCACCATTGGTAATGATACCGCCGCCGGGAACGGACGACGTGATCGTGCCGCCGCCGGTGACCGCGCCGTTATTGCTGCTATAGAAATTACCGGCGTATTGATAACTCCCGTTCAGGTCGAGCGTGGCACCCGCATTCACCGTCAACACTTGGTTGGGCAACAGGGTGTTATTGCCGAAGGCGAACTTCGTCGTCCCGCCGTTGAGCGTCGTCGCACCGGTATAAAGCTGCTGCGCGGTCAAGACCAGCGTACCGCCGAGATTCTTCTCCAACCCTCCGGTACCGGTAATCGAACCGGTTACGTTGAGCGTCGTAAATCCGCCGACGTGGAATAACCCTTCGTTAGCTCCGAAGGCGATCCGAGGGACGCTCAACGTATTGGTAACGGGAGTACCGCTGGTGCCGCCGGCGACCAGGAATGCCCCGCTGGAGACCGTCAGAATATTAGCGATGTTGTCGCCGGAAGAATTGATATTCAATCCTGAGCCGGTGATATTCACCGCGTTGACGGTTCTCGGAGCGTCGAGAGTCGCCGCGTAACCGGCCGTCACTTTGATATTGTCGGTCCCGGCAACGGCCACGCCGTTGATGGTCGTCGCGCTCGTCGGATTGTAACCCGTAAACGCCGTGATACCGGAGCCGCCGTAGGTGGCGAAGTCGACCGAGAGATCGGTCGTGCCGGTGGCGTTCGTGAGCGTCACGACGGCGCGAGGAATGATCGAGTTGACTAATGTCGGTGTCGTGACGCCGAAAGTGACTAAGTTTTGAGTCGCCCCAGCTACGCCCATGGCGATATTCGATTTGAAGTTGACGGCCGAGCCGGGATTGATCGCCAGCGACCCGTAAACCAACTGCGTGATACCGCCGTGATTCTCGAGGTAGATCGTCGATTGGCCGTTATAGGTATTCGCGATCGGCAAGCCGATCGTGAGGATGGCCGCCGCAACCGCCGTCCCTTCGGTCGTACCGGCCGCAGCGCCGATCAGATTGAGAGTAGCGCCGTGGAGGTTAAGAGGCTTATTACTACCGAGCCGATTAGGAACGTTCGAACTCAAATTAAAGTTATCCAACGTCAGCGTGGCACCGCTGTAAACCGTAATACCGGCCGTGTTTTGCAGTTGGCCGCTGCCGCTGAGTGTGTTGACGCCGCCGAAGAAGCCCGTAATGCCTGTGTAGGTACTAACGCCCGTTAAAGTTAGAGCCCCCGGACCGAAGTTATAAAACTGAGATCCGGTTATACCAGCAGGGCCGTTGATGATGGGACTACTAATCAAAGTAGCGCCCGAACCGGCGAAGCCGACCCATTGATTGTTAATGGTGGCGAGCTGGACCGGTTGGCCGCTGAAGGTCAACGTCTGACCTGGAGCCAGATTGTTCGTGAGAACTCGATTGCTAGCATTGCCTTGCAGGCTATAGGAGATGCCGGTGGCTGTGTTACCGGTGAACTCGATGGACTGACTACCGGTGATGATGCCGTAGCTATTATCGAGACGCAGACCTTGGGTAATCGCATTACCACCGACCATGTTGACCGTGGACTCGATGCTACCGCCGCTGAATGCAATGAGGCTGTTGGCACCCAACGGGCTGAGGCTTCCCGAACGGCTGAGAATGACGCGCCCCTGGCTGATCGTCGTCGAAGTATGGACTGTCGAAGCCGCCGGAGTTCCACCGAAGGTAACCGTACCGGAAGTATTGATAGTCAACGCGATTTGCCCTCCGATACCTGTGAAGGCACCGTTCAAGGTCGTATTTCCGGTTCCGACGACCGAAAACGGGCGTGCAACGGCATCGAAACTGTAGAAGTTGTTGTTGATCGTCAACCCCGTGCCCGCAGTAATCATGTTGGCGAGCGTCCATGGATTCGACTGCAATCCATAGAGGAGTCCGTTAAGCGTAATCGGGCCTGCTCCCGAAAACGTACCGGTTGAATTGGGGTTGATCCCTACCGGCTGCGACAAGGTCAGGCCGGCAGAATTCGTGGAGTAGATACCGGAGTTAGAGATAATCAGACCGCCGATGACCACGGGGCCGGCCAAAATCGTAGCGTTGCCGTTGGCAATGGAGAAAGTCGTCGGACTCAGAATAGTACCGATAGACCAGCCGTAACCGGCACCCGACGCGGCGAAGAGCATACCGGACACCAAGCCGGTGGTTGTGCCCGAAGTCAGGGTAATGATATTCGCGGCCGACGCGGCAGCGACGAGCCCCGTCGGGCCGACCGCACCTAAGGCGGTTGGACCACCGATGCCCAGGAAGCCGGCATCGACGCGCACACCACCGGTGAAGGTGTTGTTGCCCGTCAACTCCCAATTGCCCCAATCCGACTTATAGACACGCAGCGCTCCTCCGTTGTCGGCCAGTACGGAAGTGATCCGGTTGGAATCCGTATTGAGCCCGTAAAGGTTTATTTGTTTGGAACCGGCTGTGAGATTGGACATGTTCGTAAAGACGAGTGCGCCGCTTCCGTTGGATTCGATCGTGGCACCCGTGGGATTGACCAACCGCGTGACGACTTCACCGGTACCGACGTAAGTCAGATATCCGCCGCTCAGAGTTAGAGTGCCGGAGGGATCTCCGAAAGCGCTGGTAGCCCCGCCACTACCGATCGATGTCACGATGGTGTCACCGGCACTGATGTTCGTATTCCCGGAGTAGGTATTAGCACCTGTCAGGTAAAGTACGCCGCCGCCTGTCCTGGTGAGGCCGCTACCAAGTCCGCCGCTGATGACGCCGGACACGGTTGCATAGTCGGTGAAGGTCGTTCCGTTATCGTCGACTTGAATCGTGCGAACGCCACCGCCGAGATTGATGTTGTTGGTGAATTCGACGTCGGACAAAGCGGTAGCGGAACTAAGGATGAGAGTTCCGGTACCGTTGCCGATTCCGCCTTGACCCCAGAATTGCGTTCCGCCTGGGAGCGTCACGGTGAGCTTGGAGCTGCTGGCGGAGAAACCACCACCGGCGTTGAAACCCCACTGAACTTGACCAGCCCCCGAGCCGATAGGGCGACTGAACGTGCCGTAAGTTTCTATGACGCCGCCGGCAAGCACGAGGTTGCTGTTGGCGGAAAGAGTCGAAGTGGTGCCGTTCGTTACACGGAGCGAGCCGCCGATCACGGTGGTGACACCGGAGTAGTTATTATTCGGATTACCGAGAATCCACAGGCCCGCGCCGGACTTCGTCACGTTGAGCGGGGAACCGTCGATGGTGTTGTTGACCAATCTGATGTCGATCTCGTTGTCGCCGGTCGAGTTGCCGGTAAGGATCAGCGTCTTCGAGCCGGTGTTCGCGAAGCCGATATTGCCCGTATTGCTCAAGACGAGCGCGGCATTATTTTGGGCAAGAGTGCCCAGTACGTTGTTGCCGAAGTTTCCGGAGGAATCGATAGCCCCGCTGCCACCCAAGCTGAAGAGCCGGTCGATCGAGATCGTCGGGGTCTGCGTGGCTTGGTAGACCAACGTGTTGGCACCCGTATATTGCAAGGTTCCCGTCGTGCTGCCCGTGCCGAGCACGATGCTCCCTGCGTTGTTCGCCACATTCCCCATGCCGATCGAGCTCGGAACGCCGATGTTCGCGAGCGAAGTCACGGCAAGTACGCCTTGGAGGACGGTGGTCACGCCGGTGTAGGTGTTGACCCCGGTCAGGTATTGGGTTCCGGTGCCGTTCTTCAGAACGTTCAGCACGCCGCTGCCGTTTTGCAGGGCTCCGGAGAAGACACCGTTGCCCGTGGTGACGTTGAAGTAACCGATGGCGAGCGTCGACGACACGCCGGCACCGTTCGTGATGATTCCGGCACCGTTCAGTGCGCCGATCGTGGTTCGACCGCTCGGGCCCGCGCCGTTGAGATCGAGCGTAGCGCCTTGGCGAATCGTGGTGATGTTCGCTGCCGTGGTGATCGAGCCGAGCGAAGCGGCAGGGCCGGAGAGACGCAAGACCCCTTCGTTGATCGTCGTGTTACCGGTGTAGGTATTAGCACCGCTGACGATGAGCATGCCGGTTCCGGCCTTCGTCAACGAACCACCGAAGCTTCCGATCGGAGCGCTGATCGTCAGGGCGTTATTAGCATTCGTACTGCCGTTGACGATGATCACCGTCTCACCCGGGTTGGTTGCGATGCTCGTTCCGGCACCCACACCGACGTTGCTGTTCAACGTAAACTGCGTCAGGCTTTGAATCGAAGCGACGGTCGCTCCTGCCGGAATGTTGGGGTTACCGTAGATCGGCATCCCGACGTAGAAGCTCAACGTCGAGCCCGAGGTTAGATTAACCAAGGCAGTATTCGCCACGGTCGTAGCAAGCACGAGCGGTGCGGCACCGATCGTGTTTTGCGGGCCGCTGGCCGAGATCAAGGCACCTGTATTGGTGTTGTCGAACAACAAGCCGCCGGCACCGAGGGTGATCGGGCCGTTGAGGCGAAGTTCCTGATTAGCGACGGTCGGTGCGAACTTCAGCGTGTTGATCCCGGTCACGGCAGCGCCCGTGGTGAAACTCGACGTAAGCAAGAAGTTCGCATTCGAGATCGCGGGTCCGACCAAGTTCGTATAGGCCGGAGCATTCGCACTCCCCAACGCCACGACTTGATTGCTCGTGTTGAGCGTCGCCCAGTCGGTGCCGTTGACGGTGGCATAAGCCCGTCCGCCGCCGACGACATCGCTCAAAAGGCCGTTGAAGGTCGCCAGCGAGCTACCGGTGCGGAAGCCGATCGTCCCCGTGCCTGGGACGAAATTCAGCGTGGCGCCCAAGGTACGATTGCCGAGGTAGCCGAAGGTCAAGTTCGTCGGCGTGGCTCCGTTCGTGATCTGTACCGTTCCCGCACCGGCCGAGGCCGTGAGGATACCGGCGAGTTCCGTGCTACCGCCGGCAAGCCCGACGTAGTTGAAAGTCCCTCCTGCGTAACCGTTACCGCGGATGGTATCGGCGGCAAAGACAAGATTGGAGCTATCGTTCAGCGCATCCAAGCCGGTTAGAGTAGGCTTCATCATGACGGTCCCACCGGCGATGGTCAGAGGACCGGCGAAATTACCGATGGCGACAGGGGTCTGCGTGCCGACGGCGGCGTTATTCGCCAACACAGCCACGTTCGTCGTATTCGCAATCGTAATCGTGCCCGCCGACGTGATCTGGCTGATATACCAACCGGCATTCGCCGCGAGACCGGCACCGCTAATACTCTGACCAGGCACGAGGTTCGCGGTGCTGGCGACGGTGAGGACGTTGCCCGTGTTAGCCGTCACGCTGAGCGCTGCCGTCGCACCGGTGACGGTGCCGATATTGAGGGTACCGAGAGTAATGGCTGCGGCTTGGCTAATCGAAAACTGATTAGGTGCCAGGATCTGGGATATGACCGTGCCCGGCAAAATGCCCGTGCCGGAAACGGTTTGTCCCACGACGAGCCCGGCAGTTCCGGTAGCGCTGGTCGTCGTTACGATTTGGCTCGAAGCACTTGCGTTGACCCCCAGCGCACTATTGGCCGTTCCGATGGTCGTAGCGGCCGTGCTTGGCCCCGTGATCTGCCAAGTGCCGCCGTCGACCTTAGTAACGCCGGTGAGATCCGACGCGTTCGTGATGAACCCTTGGATGTCGTTGATGCCGGTATTGCTGCCGCCGATAACGAATGTTTTCGCACCGGTACCGTTCGCTGCGATATTCTGCGGCAATACCAACGCACCGGAACCGTTATTGGTGAGAATGGCATTTCCGACATTCAAGAGCAGCACCTTATTGGTCCAGGTCTCGCCGGTACCGGTGTAGTTCAACGTACCGCCGTTAAAGACGACGCGCCCGGCACTGTTGGCATTCAGGGCTGCGACGCTGGAGATGTTCAAGGTGCCTGCCGTCATGACGGTCGAGCCTGTGTAGGTCGAGCCTGTGTAGCCCGGAGTAGTTCCGGTCATCGTGAGCGTGCCTGTGCCGGCTTTCGCAAAGGCGTGATCGGCTCCCGACGCAAGGACACCGCCCGTGATGACCGTATCACCGGTCGCAGCGAGGGTATATGTCGTCGCCGTAGTGAAGATTTTGTTCCAGATATTCCCGTTGAACGTCGACGTTCCGTTCGTGCTGATATTGAAACCATCGTTACTGCCGTCGGGGGAAGAGCCGGTGTATGTAGCAAAGCTAAAGCCGATACCGTTACGTCCGGAAAGCGTCGGAGCACGGGAGATGGTCTGTATGTAGGAACCAAACGTAACGACTTGACCTTGACCTAGGGGGACCGAACTTCCGAGGGCGCGATCTACGAACAACGTGGTATTTCCATGCGCCGAATTGTAGTTTCGGTTGATGAATCCCGTAGGGTTATCGGTGCGGATTTCCCAAATACCGCCGTTTCCTCCGATGGTAGCTGCTTCGGCACCCAATTGTGCATTGTCGGAGATTCGAATCGTACCGGAATCGACCCGCCAAACGCCGACGAAGGTGTTATTCATACCGGTGATGAGCAGCGTGTTGTTAAAGCCGATACTGCGATTGCTTTTATAAACTCCGGCAGTCCCGATAGTACCCCCGATTACTTGACCGGCCAGAACGACATTGCCGGGCCCACCCGTAATATAGAAGGAATTACCGGCGTTGACGTTGAGAACGCTGCTTGCGGCAAAAGTCATCGTGCCTGCGGCGGAACCGAGGCGGACTTCGGCTGAGTTGGAGTTAGCCGTGATGACTCCCGTGTAGCTATTGTTGCCGATATTCGTAAGCACGTGACCACCGTTGGTCAGGTTGCCGGTGCCCGACAAACCGAGATTCTTATCGAACGTCATGCCGACGGCACCGAGTCCACCCTGCACGATCAAATTACCACCGGCAAGCGAAAGAGCGTTGGTGCCGAAGACGGAGACGAGCGAAGTGTTACCCAACTGCCCGATGTCGGTGATAGCCAAAGTTCCGCTGACGATGTTGGTCTGACCGGAATAGTTGTTGTTGGCGTTGGTGATGTTGAAGAATCCGCCACCCGCGAAGTTAAGACTACCGGTACCGGAAATCTGGCCGCCGAAGGTTGTTGTGACGCCGGTGTTGGAATTGTTGTAGATGTTGCTCGGGCCGCCGATGTTCAACGAGGCCCCATTTCCGAGGACGACGTTTCCTCCGGACGTGCCGCCACCGGTCAACGTCTTAACCGTCTGGCTGAAGCCGTTGAGATTAAGTGTCGCACCTGCAACGTTGGCGAGAATGATGTCCGAAGCACCGCTTAAAGCGTTCACGGATCCCATTTGCAGCGTCCCCGCGTTGATGCGTGTCGCTCCGGTATATGTGTTCGCGGCAAACGGGAAAGTCGTAGCGATACTCGAACCGGCCGTGACTCCCAAACTGGAAGAGAGCGTAATCTGCGTAGGGCTATCTACGCTGAGGATTTGCGTACCGGCCGGGATATTGGCATTACCCGTGATGGTTTGACCGGCGTAAAGACCGGCGGTGCTCGCTAGCGTGACGATCGCACTTCCTAGCGTGGTCGTTGCCGACAGTGAAGCCGAAGGCGAAAGAACGACGGTACCCGTGCCGTCCTTGACGACGTTACCGGTTCCCGTGGCGAGAAGGCTGCTGATCGTAAAGATGCCGGTTCCGTTCTGGTGGATATAAAGATCCGCATTCGGTGCGCCGATTCTGCCGCCCGTCAGCGTCGCGTTTTGATCCCCTACGAATTGCAAGGCACCGCTGGTGATGGTGAGCACGTTGGTAGCGAGGCCCAAGTCGGTAATTTGTCCGGCATTGCCCGTAGCGTCGATGGTAAGCGAATTGACGCTACGATTAGTGACTGCGGTCCAGAGAGTGCCGGAAGTTCCCAGAGTCGTGTAATCGGTATTCGCACTGTTCGAGTTGGTAGCCAACGTAGTCGCGGTCGTGCTATCGAAGCGCACGATGTCGCCCCCAACCCAACGAGCCAAGCCGGTGACGTTGCCCTCTTTGACGAGAGCGTAGCCGAGAATGTTGTTGGTGCCCGTGGCACTGCTCGGCGCGGAAGCAGACTTAACTCTCGACCCTGCAGTAACCGAACTGTAGTCGATCAACAACGTCGAGCCGGCGTTGCGGGTCCAGGTGTTGCCGATCGTTAAATTCGTAGCACTACCTCCATCGTGGATGGAGATCGTTCCGATCGAGCCGGCCGTGATCGCGAGGCTAGCCAAGGTTTGGCTGCCGCCGGCGTTTAACGAATTCGTCACGTCGAAGATACCGCCGCTGAGCGTCAAGGCCGAGGCCGGATTCAGCAAGCCGCCAGCCAGATCCAACACCAGCGTGCCGCCGTTGACGATCGTGCTCGTGCTATTGGCAACCGAACTTTTCACGGTCAACGTCCCCGCGTTCACCGTCGTAGCTCCGGTGTAGGTGCTCGCGCCGGTCATCAACGTCCAAGCACCCGCGCCGGTCTTGACGATGCCGCCGGTGGTGTTGTTTACCGGGCTCGCCAAAAAGCCTGTGCCCGCTCCACCGAGAGTAAGAGCGAAGGTATCGCCGGTGATGGCTCCGGCGTTGGTGATGTTGAACGTGCTGCCGTTGTCGACCGAGATCGTGGCCGCGGAGCCGAGAATGATCTGAGCGGCATAGGTATTGGCAGTTCCTCCAATGCCGACTAAGGCACCGGTCTGTCCGGCGGCGGCGCCCGTTCCATTAAGCGTAAGCACTTCGGAGGCGATGTTTCGGCCGCCGGAGAGAACCAAAGATCCGCCGCTATTTACGACCGTGCCCGTGGCAAGGGATCCGGAGGTTCCCAAGGCGCTATCGATAAGCACGCGCACCGTACCGCCGTTGATCGTCGTGATACCGTTGTAGTTATTGAGGACGGTCAGATCGAGAGTCCCCGGGTCGATCTTCGTCAGCGCGCCCGCACCATTGATTCCATTCGTCGTGATCGTCGTATTACCTGAGCCGCCGAGCGTCAGGACGAACGAGCCGATATTGACGTTCTTCAAAGTGAACGTGCCGAATTCCGAAGTGATCTTCGAGTCCGAGCCGAGCGTGATGGCTCCGTCGTAGCTGTTGCTGCCGAGACTGCGCAACGCACCGATGTTGCTGGCGCCGGTATTGTTGATGACCAACGCTTCCGTGATCGTTAGTGGATTAGGAACCAGAGTGCCGCTGACATTCAGCATCGTAGCGCCGTCGATTTCCAACGAACCACCGATACCGACGACCGTGCCGAATGCGGTCGTGCCGAGGGCGCTGTTGTTTTGGATGCGAATGGCACCGGCGGTAACCACCGTCGTGCCGGTGTAGGTATTCGCGGCGGAGAGGATGGCCGTTCCGGTACCATCTTTGACGATGGAATTGTTGGAACCGTTGATCACTCCGGCTCCCACGATTCCTTGAAGCTGCATCGGCCCCGCACCACCCAGCAGCAAGTCGGTTCCGGTCGTGCTGTTGATACCTCCGGTGATCGTGAAAAACCCGGCGGTGGAGTTGATACGCGCACCCGTTAAGCCGCCCGCGAGCGTGATATTGCCGCCGTAAGAATTCGGGCCTGCGGTGTTCAGCAAAGCGCCTCCGTTGCCCGCACCGAGTCCGGTAATGATAAGCGCTTCGGCGCCGATCATGACCGCTCCCTGAATATTGCTATTGTTATTGAGTTCGAGGGTAGAACTAGCGTAAACCGTGGTTCCGTTGAGCGTCGAACCGAGCGAATTGGAGTTATGTAGTGAAGTAACATTCGTATTCGTATTAATTATCGTCGGCCCCTCATAAGTGTTACCACCGCTAAGATTGAGCAGATTCGCGCCGGTCTTGATGAGGGCTCCGCTGCCGCTGCCGCTGATGATACTTGGAACACTAAACACTTGGTTCGCGGCATCAAGAGCTCCGCCCGCGGGGCCCAACGTAATCCCACGATTCGGGTTGAGAATCACGGCATTCGTAGCAATGCTCAGGCCGCCGCCGTTGAGCAAGATGTTGTCGCTCACGACCGTACCCGGAGCGGCACCGAGGCTCGCATCGTTGCCGTTGGCACCGTAAATCTGAATGTAGCCGCTTAAGAGCTGAATGGCCTTCGAGCCGGTCAGAGATAGTGAGCCCGCGTTCAAGCCCGTGATAGCCAAAACACTGCCGGCCGCTCCCGCCTTGATCAGCTGGTTATCCGTGCCGGCGGTGGTGATGATACCTGCAAAAGTCTGAGTAGTACCATCCAGGACGATGTTGCGGCTCACACCAGTGCCGGAACTGTAGAGAATCGGAGCAGCGAATGTAGTCGCAGCGCTTGCGGAGGTGCCTAAGGTGATCGTCTTGGCATTGTTGCCCAGAGCAACCGGAACGTTGATCACCAAGTTTGCTAAGGTGTTGGTGAACGACGTGTTATTTCCGCTGATGGAAATGTTACCGATGCCGATAGCCGTGCCGGAGTTGAAGTTCAAGCCGCCTTGTTGAAGGTCGATGCTGGTCTGTCCGGCCGTGCCGAAGTTGTTCGCTCCCGTCAACGTCAGCACGCCGATGCCCGTTTTCACGAGACTACCTGTTCCCGTGATGGCGCCGACGAAGGCGGCGGGGCTGGTGCCGTCGGTTCCGATGGTGAGGGTGCTGGCTCCCAGGTTCAAGGACGAGCCGGTGACGCCGGTGAGCGATCCGAGCGTAATGTTGTTGCCGTTCAGGTCGAGCACGGCACCGGTAATGGAAAGGTTCATGGCCGAGTACAGGCCGAAGGCCTGCGCCGATCCGGCTTTGAGCGTAGTAGCGGTGCTGATGTTGGTCGAGCCGGTGTAGGTGTTGGTGCCCGAGAGGATCAGGGTACTGGCAGCACCCGCTGCCTGTGCCACGGTCAGGCCGGTGGGGCCGCCGCCGGAGTTGCTGATCTTGCCGCTGAGTTCCACCGTCATCGCTGCGGGGATGGTGAAGGTTCGCGTGGCGACCGCGGCCGTGGTGTTGAGATCGAAACTGTTTCCCAAGACGACGCTGGTACTGTTGGTGAGGAGCGTCACGCCGCCGCCGGTCGCCGGGTTGGTGAACGCGAAGCCGATGCTCGCGTCCGGAGCTACCAAGGCAGTCCCGGCGGTACCCAAGGTCAAGGTCGGGGCCGACCCGGACAACGAGACCGTCGTGGCGGCGGCTCCCGTATTCAAGAAGAACGCACCGGTCGGAATCGTTAAGTTGCCGAAGATACTGGCGTTGCCGCCGCGGAGTTCCAACGTGCTGCCGCTGACGAGCGTTATCGCTCCCAAAATCGCATTGACGCCGTTCAGGTCGAGCTTGCCGGTGCCGTTGATTGCGATCGTGCTGCTCGGGAAGTTCGTGCCGTTGAGGAAGGCGTTCGACAACTGGTTCACGCCGGAGCCCGCTGCGAACTGGATGATACCACCGGTGTTGATCGTGACGGTGCCCGAAGGAATCGTCGACGTCGTCGTGCCGGTCTTGCCGAGGATCAGCGTCGTGGTCGAGCTGGCGTTGGCGTTACCCACGACGGTCGGGCCGGTGAAGTTGTTCGTCTGAGTTCCGGAGAAGGTTAACGAGCTGTTGCCCGTTAAGCCGGCGACGGTCAAGCCCAAGCTGGCCGGCGTATTGGAATTGAGAATGCCCGAGAAGTTCGAAGTGCTGCCGCCCGCCGGAGCGAACGTCAACGTCGTCACCGTGGCGCTGGTGTTGGTCACCAAGCCGCCGCCGCTCAGGCCGGCGAGCGTTTCGCCGATGCCGGCGAGATCCAAGATGCCGGTCGCGTTGACCGTCACGAGAACTCCGGTGGGAAGCGGATCGGTGCCGGTCGCGAATTGCACGACCTGGGTCCCGGTTCCATTGGTTGGTGCGCCGATGGTGAGGTTGCCGCCGATCGCATTGACCGCTCCGGTCTTGCCGAGGACCAACTTGCCTCCCAACACCGTCGTCATTCCGGTGAAGGTGTTGGCACCGCCGCCGGAGATCGTCATCGTGCCGAAGCCGGACTTCGTCAAGTTGCCGGTGGCGCCGCTGATCACGCCGGCGAACGTCGTCGAGCTGTCGTCGGCACCGGTGATGAGAGTACCGCTGCCGAGCGTCACTGTCGGATTGGTGGTTCCGGCCGTGGCGGACAACGAGCCGATGGTCTCAGTCGTATTATTGAGATCGAAGATGACCCCGGCGACGTCCGCCAGGAGAACCGGCGAATCGTCGGAGATCGCGGCCCCGCCGGCAATCCGCAAGGTGCCGCCGTTGATCGTCGTCGCCCCGGTATAGGTGTTCGCGCCGGTGAGCAGCAAGACGTTTCCGGCGACCCCCGTCGCTTTGGTCAGGCCGATGCCGTAGCCTTGGATGCTCCCGTTAATCGTCAGGACGTCCCCGGCGTTGGCGAGCGTGATCGTCAGAGCCGAAGGCATGATGATCGACGAGGCCGTGATGGCGTTGAGGTTCGAAGCTGCTCCGACGGTCGTCGTGATGGCTCCGCCGGTGAGGACCAACCGGCCGCCGGTGCCGCTGCCGTCGAGGTTGATCGTCCCGCCGTTGAGCGTGATCGTGCCGGTGGTGTAGAGGGTGCTGCCGACGGCTCCGCCGCCGTTGGTCACCGAGCCCCCGAGCGCGGCGTTGGTGCCGATGTTGAGGGCCGCGATCGTCTCGGATTTTCCGTTGAGGTTGAAGAGGCCGGACGAATTCACCGTCACCGCCGCGGTGTTGATGATCTGCTCGTTCTGATCCAAGCGGACCTTGTCGGCGCCGGCGCCGCCCGTGTTGTCGCCGATGACCAACGGTCCGGTGATGGCGACGCCGCCGTTGGCCGCGTTCATCACGCCGCCGGTCTTCGCCAAGACCAGCGTTCCGGCGTTGACCGTCGTGGTCCCCATGTTGGCCGCCGTCGGGAAGTTGTTCGCGAGGATGTCGCCGCTGAAGCGCACGACGCCGGTGTTCACGGTATCGGCGGCGATGCCGATGTTGATGCCCGTCAGAGCCACGGTGCCCGTCAATTGCGCTTGCACGTCGAGATCGAACCCGCTCGACGTCGTCCCCGGCGCGATGACGAACGTGCGAACGCCGCCGGTGCTCCCCGTGCCCGCAAGATCGAATTGACCGCCGATCACGGCGGTTGCGGCGCTGGCCAGGGTTTGAATGCGCACATCGGCATTGGCCGCCACGGCGATGATCCGTGCGTTTCCGGTCAGGTTCGTCCCTTGCAAGGTCAGGACGTAATCGGCGGCGGCGGCGGCGCTCGGCGTGAGCGTCAGGAAGGTCGACAGCGGAGCGTTGATCGTACCCGCGCTGTAGTAGAGGCCGCGGAGCGTTTGGGCGAAGTTGTTGAAGTTCACCGTTCCGCCGTTGACGTACAAGTTGGCGTTGGAACCGATGCCGCCGGCGATGTCGAGGTTCAGGGTGCCGACGTTCGAGCCGCTGTTGGCCGCCACGACGAGATTGCCCAGAGCCGCGATATTGACTCCCGCCGCATTCGACCCGACGACGCCGATGATCGGCGTGGCGTTGGCGATCGCGAGGCTCAAGGTTCCTTCCGTCACCGTCGTGCTGCCGGTGTAGGTCGAAGCGGTCAAGATCCGCATCGTCCCCAAGCCCCGCTTGTCGATACTGGTGACGGCGCCGGTACTGGTGAGCACCGTGCCGGTGTTGATCAGGAAGTCGATCGGCGCCGGACCGTTCTCGACGGTGATCGTCCGGGTCAACGCCGTCCCCGAGCTGTTGAGGTTGATCGTCGAGCCGGCCGTGCCGGTGATGATCGACTGATAAGCGCCCAAGGTCGTGGTACCGGACGTCAGCGCGGTCGGAGCCAGAGCCGTAGTCGGCGCCTTGATGTAGATGCCGCCCGTGAGAGTGGTGTTGCTACTGAAGGCGAGCGAGGCCGCGGCGTTGTTGAGGCTGATCGTACCGCCGGTCATGGTCAAGGCGTTCGTCCCCGTGCCGGCCAAGGTGAGCGCGAACCCACCGGTGACGACGACGTTGTTCACGCCCGAGCCGTTGATGGCGTTGACGGTCACGCTCCTGACGGTTTCCGCGGCGCCGATGGTGAGATTTCCATAGGTATTGGTCGCGTTGACCACGGCCGTTCCGAGACCGTTGATCGTGACGTCGGTGGCATCGTTGATCACGTTCGCGGTCGTCGTGTTCACCGTACCGCCGTTGATGATCAAGCCGCCGGCGCCGGTCCCGAGGGCATCGGTCCCCGCCGTGGCGCTCAACGTCAGCGTCCCGGCGTTCACGTAAGTGGCGCCGGCGTACGTGTTGCTGACGGTACCGTTCAAAGTCAGGCCCCCCGGGCCGCTCTTGACGAGCGAAACGCCGGCGCCGGTGATGCGCGAGCTGATCGTCAAAGCAGCGGCCGGAGCGATGCTATGCACGAACAGTTCGCTCACACCCGAAGTCAGATCGCCGCCGCTGATGACGTTGGCGGTCGCTTGCGAGATGAGGCCGCCGGTGCCGAGCGTCAACGTCTGCCCGGCGGTGATCCCGACCGTGCTGGTGCCGCCGTTGATGTTCAAGGAGTTGACCGAAATCGTGTTGACTCCGGCGACGCCGGCCGTGAGCCGCACGTTCTTATCCGCAACAAAGGCGTTGGTGCTGATCGTTCCGCCCGGGTCGAACCCGGCAGTGGCGAGCGAGCCGATGCCGGTCGCCGTGGTCGGCGTAGCGACGTAGGCCGCGAAATCGACGACGCCGGCGCTCGTCGGCTGGGCCGTGGCCCAACCGCCGATGATGCCGTTCGTCGTGCCCGGAGCCGTGGTGGTCACGAGGATTTGCGGATTCGCACCGACCAGGCCCAACGTACCGTTGGCATTGGCGGGAGCGAAGTTGATCGTGGCTCCGGCCGCCCGGCTGGTGTCGATGCTCGCCAAGTTCAACGTCGCGGCCACGGTGGTGTTCGCGGTCCCCCGACCGACGGTGATCGCGTTGGCGCCGCTCGCCCCGAACGTGATCGCCCCGAAGCTCTGCGTCAGAGCGACTCCGGCGGCGTTTTGCGACAGAACGCTCACCGTACCGCCGCGGAGATCGACGGGCAGGCCGGTGGTGAATCCCGCGCCGCCGCCGATGCGGTTGTCGATGTTCGCCAACGTATTGTCGACGAGCAACACGCCGTTCTGATTGAGCGTGATCTGCGGCGTCCCGGCGGTCTGCCAAGAGCCGGTGCCGACTCCCGTGGTCTGACCGAACGTCGCCCGCGCGTTGGTGATCGTCAGCGTGCCGCTGAAGTCGCTCGCCGTGGCACCCGTCAAGTTCAGGATCGGCGTCGTGGTCGACATGCTGCTGACCAGCAAGTTGCCGCTGCCGGTGAGCTTGCCGGCGATGGTGATGTCGCGGTTCGTGGTCGAAAGAACTCCGGCGACGTCGCCGAGGAAGACCGTCGAGGTCGAGCCGGATTGGAGCGTCACGGTTTTGCCGCCGGCGTACGTCGGCACTACGCCCGCCGTCGCCCCGGCCAACGTCCCGCCGTTGAGCGTGATGTCGTTGGCGTAAACCGTGGCGACGTTGCCGCTGGTCAAGACGCCGCCGGCGTTGATCGTGGCCGTACTGCCGGCCGCACCGAGCGCGTTGGGGGCGGTGACCGTGCTCCCCAGTTGCAGCACGCCGCCGTTGACGGCCCAATTGGCGAGCACGTCCGAGGTGTTCGCGGCGAGGATCACTTTCCCCTGGCCGCCGATGTTGATCGTCGTATTGGCGCCGCCGCCGGTAAGTCCGCCGGTGGTCGTGCCGGCCAAAGGACCGAAGGCGGGGCTGCCGATCGTGAGGATGTCGCCGGTGGTGAAGGCGGTCGAACCGGCGAAGCTGGTGCCGGTTTGAATGTTGACGCTCTTGCCGGCCGTGACGCCGATCGGGTTGACGAGCCCGGTGAAGCCGGCGGCGGCTCCGACGCCGCGGAGCGTCGCACCGTCGTCGTTGAGGACGATGGTGCCGCTGGTCATCGCGACGCCGTTGATTTCCAAGGTGCCGGCGGCGTTGATCGTCGTGGCGCTGGTTCCCAAGGCGATGACGTTGGCCGTGCGGAGGATGCCGCCGTCGACCGTGATCGCGCCGGTCGTGCCGCTCGCGGCGCTGAGGTTCAAGATCCCCGTGCCGGACTTCTTGAAGCCGAAGCTCCCGCCGAGCTCGTTGATTTGCGCGAGTTGCAGGAAGGCGTTCGTGCCGACGTTGAATTCGGAGTTGCCGGTCAAGGTCGTGAGGCCGGTGAAGGAGAGGCCCGCCCCCGTGGCAAAGCCGCCGATTTGCGTCGTCGTGACGCTCAGGGTGTTCAAGCCCGACGTGTTGCCGCCGAGCGACAACGTCGCCAAGCTGTGGAGGATGGCCGGGGCCGAGTTAATCGGCTGCGCGCCGACCGCGGCATAGCCGGTGATGCCGGTCAGCGGATCGACGTTGATCGTCGAACTCTTCGAGACGAGCGTGTTCTTGGCGTAGGCGACCGTTGCGTTGCCGCGGAGATCTAAGGTGCCCCCGGCGAGCGTCAAGGCCCCCGGCGCCACGCTGTTGCCGAACGCCCCGACGACGGTCCCGCGCAAAATCCCGTCCTTCACCGTCACCGTGCCGGTCTGCGTGTTCGCGAGCGACAACAGCATCAAGCCGGCGCCGTCCTTGGTGAACGAGCCGTTCGTAACGGCCATCGCCACGGTCCCGAATTCCAGGCTCGCGCCCGTGCCGACGTTGAAGGTCGTATTCGTATCGGGCGTCAACGTCACGATGCCGGTGAAGCGCAGGCCGTAGCCGTTGGCGCTGGTGATCTTCAGGGTCTGGTTTCCGACCCCCATGTTCAGCGCGGCGAGAGATAGAATATTGCCGCTCGCTCCGCCGTCGACCTGGTCGACGTTGATCGTCGCCGTCGCGTTCGACTCGACGATGTTGATCGCGTTCCCCGTGCCGCCGCCGAAGAATTGCGTCGTATTCGCCAACAGGTTCAACGTGGTACCGTTCGCCAGCCAAATCGGCGCGGCCGCCCCCGTCGCGGCGCTCAAGGTCTTCGCCGTCAGCGAGCCGGCGTTGACGAAGATGTTCGCCGTGAGTGTGTTCGCTCCGGTGAGGGTAAAGTCTCCGGCGCCGACTTTCATGAGCCCGGCGGCCGTCCCCAACGGAGCGCCGCTGATGATACCGGCGAACGTCTTTGAGGAATTCAAGCCGACCCCGCTGCCGAACGTCAACGTCCCGTTGGTCCCCAAGGCGATCTGACCCACGCCGCTCAAGGAAGCGACGGTCTGATTCCAGTTGGCCAAGTTAAATGCGCTGGCCGTGGGGCTGTTGACGATCAAGTCCGTGGTGGTCGGCAAGACGTTATTGAAGCCCAGCGTGATTCCGCCGTGCGTCAAGGTCGTGCCGCCGGTGTAGGAGGTGGGGTTGACCAAGGTCTGGATTGCGGTCCCGACCTTCACCAGGCTTCCCGAGCCGGTGATCGTCCCCGTGTACGTGGCGGCGAGATTATTGGCGCCGATCGTCAGCGTGGCGCTACCGACGCCGAGATTGATCACGCCGTTCACCGTCGGCACGCCGGCGATGAGCGGAGCGGTCGGTGCGCCCGGGATCGCGATCTGCGTACCGTAAATCGCGGTCGTGGTCGAGGCCAGCGAACCGATCGTGTCGCTGACGCCGTTCATGTTCACCACGCCCGACTGGTTGAGCGTGAGCCCCGCGTAGTCGTTGATCTGATCGTTGCCTGCGGTCGCGAGGTAAGTAATGCCCGCCGCCGGACCGCCGCCGTTCAAACCGACCACGATCGATGCCACGGCCCCGACACCGGCGGCGCCGCCGACGCCGATCGCGTTGACTCCGCTTCCCGTCTTGCCGAGCACGACGGTTCCGGCGTTGATCGTCGTCACGCCGGCGTAGTAGTTGTTCGTCGTGCCGTCGAACGTGAGCTTCGAGGTCGCCGGCGTAGCGCTCGTGCTGCCGTAGGTCAGAGTTCCCGTGCCGATATTGATGGCGCCGGAGAGGGTCAAGTCGCCCGCCCCGATGACGTTCACGCTCGCCGCGAGGACCGAGTGCATGATTTCTCCGGTCAGCGTGAGCTTGTCGCCGGCGGTCGACGACTTGATCGTCGAGGTCGCGGCGAGGTTGACCAAGCCCGCGAAGGAGTTGTTGCCGCTGATGCTGTTCAACGCTCCGGGGAGCGCCAGATCGGCCGCGTCGGTGACGTTCACGCCGGTCCCCGACAAGCTCAGGACGGTATTGGCGTTATAGCTGAAGCCCCCCTTCACGCCGAGGGTCGTCACGGCGTTGACTTGAACCAACCGCAGGACCGAGTTATCCCCCAAGGCCGAGGCGCTGTTCGCGATCAGCCGGCCGCCGGTGTTGACCGTGAGCGTGATCGGGCCGCCGAAGCTGTTGGCCCCGCTGAGCTCCAACGTTCCGAGACCCGACTTCGTGATCGCGAGGCCGGTCCCCGAAATGGCGGCCGAGATGGTGAGATCCGCCAGTTCGTTGTTCGTCCCCGTCGACACGGAATCATTGACGGTGAAAATCCGGTTGGCACCGCTCGAAACGCGCGTGAGGCCCGCGCCGTTGACGTCCGTGCCGTAGAGGTCGTAGGCGAGGGCCAATTTCCCCGCGATGGTCGCGCCGTTCAGATCGTTGAAGGCGCCGTAGGTCACGTCGCCGCCGAGGTTGAGCACCCCTGCGCCCGTGTCGATCGAGATCGCCGAGCCGTAAGCTCCGCCGGCGAAGGTCGTCGCCCCCAAGGTCAGCGCCCCGGTCAACGTCAGGCTGCCTGCGCCGGGGCCGGCGGCGCCGAAGGTGGTATCCGCGGTATTCACGATGCTACCGGCGAGGAGGTTCAAGGCCCCGACCGTATTGTTGTAGCGATGAATATCGAAGACGGCCGAGCCGTTGTTGATCGTCAGCGCGGCCCGCGCGATTTGACCGTTCGACGGGGTGCTCGAGTAAAGCGAGTTGCTCGCCCCCATGACGATCGTCCCTTCGTTCAGGAACAAACCGCCCGTGAAGACGTTCCCTCCCGAGATGACCATCGTCCCCGCTCCGGACTTGTTCACCGGCATGGCGCCGGAGATCGCGGCGCTGAGGTTCAACGTGCTCATGGCGTTGGTGACCCAGAAGGAGAGAGGGGTCGCCGTGGCGGCGCTGGTGATCGAACCCGACCCGGCGGTATTGACCGGGATCGTGGAGGTCCGTTGGATCGAGAAGGTGCTGTTGTTCGCGCCGTTGAAGATGATGTTGCCGCTCGTGACCGTCAGCACGCCGGCGCCCGACTCCGAGCCGCCGATGTCGATCGTCTTCCCCGTGTCCGGGTTGTCGATCGTCAAGGAGCCGATGGTACGGGCGAAGCCCGACATCGCCTGGCTGTCCATGCCGGCCACGAACTTCACGTTGTTCGTGGGGAAGATCAGCGTGGACTGGGTGAAGAGCGGCGTGGTCTGATCGACGGACAAGTTAAGCGGGGTCGCTTCGGCCAGCGTCAAAGCGCGCGCACCGAGAATCTGATCGTAGAAGGCCATGCTGTTGTTATTGACGATCACCCCCGGCAAGACGGCATTGATCACCGCTCCGGCGAAGAGAACGCGCGGCGCATCCCCCGCCGTACCCAACGTTCCGGTCCCGCTGCTCGTGATATTCACCGTGCCGCCGGTTCGGACCAAGTCGCCGGTGAAGGCCAGGATCGTCGAAGAACCGGCCCCCGTCCCGTTCGTCACGTTGATCGTCGAAGAACCGGAGTTCAGGGTCGGCAGGCCGACTTGCTCCAGCACGGCGACGCCGTTCTTGCCGACCAACGACAAACCGCCGCCGCCGAAGCCGATCGTGGCGCTGTTGAGAACCCGATCCGCCACGTTCGTGCCGGAGTTATCCAAGCGCAGCGTGCCGCCGGAGTTGAGGTTGTAAGCCGGAGTGCCCAAGCGCGCGGCGCCGCTGAGCGCGAGAATTCCTTGGTTGACGTTGATCGTGCCGTTGAAGCTGTTGGAACCGCCGGTGATCTCCACCTTCCCGCTCCCCGCCTTATTGAGATTAAACGCTCCCTGGATGAATCCGGCCCAAACGGTGTCCAAAGAACCGTTGACCGTCAGCGCGGCCCCTGTGGCAGCCGCCCCGTTCAGCGTGCCGCCGAGATCGACCTGCAACGACTTGAGCATCTGCGCCCCGGACGAAATCACCAAGCTACCGCCGTTATTTACCGTTACGTCCGTCGAGCGCGACAACGCATGGATGCCGTTGACGATCAACAACCCTTGGCTCACCGTCGTCGGGCCGGAATAGGAACTGCTGAAAGTCGCATTGGTTAACGTGAGAACGCCGATGCCGGTCTTCGTCAGGCCGCCGGTTCCGACGATCGCTCCGACGTAGGCCGCGGACGAAGTATTGTCCGTGCCGACCGTCAACGTCTTACTCCCGAGGTTGACGATGCCCGCGAGAAGCGGAGCGGCCGCCAAGCCCCCCGCCAACGAGCCGATGATTTGATCCCCGGCGCTGATGTCGAGCGTCGGCCGCACCGTACCCGTAACCGTATTCCCGAGCACGACGGGGGAATTGGCCGCCAAGGAGTTCACGGCCCCGAGCTTCAACGTACCGGCCGTGATCGTCGTGATGCCGGTGTACGTGCTGATCGGGCCCGAGAGCAACAACGTACCGGCCCCGGTCTTGGTGAGCCCTAGCGTGTTGCCGGTGATCGACCCTTTGATTTCCATATCCTGCGGCGCGCCGAACAGGCCCGGATTCACCGTGAACGTGGTCGTCGCTTGCGCGAGGTTGAGCGTGCCGTTGATCGTCGCCCAGTTCCCGACTCCGCCGCTGGTCGCCGTAACCGCACCGCTGATGAACGTGCCGCCGCTCGCCGGCCCGAGCGAGCCTCCGGTCATGTTCAAGGTCGTCAGGTACAGCGAACCGGTCGTGCCCGTGATGCTGCCGCTCACGTTGCTGCCGGTCGCACTGCCCGGGATCACTTGCGAGAGAATGGACACGGCGCCGATGTTCTCGGAGAACCCTTGCAGGTTCAACGTCCCGCCCGCATTGACGATCACCGCCGAACCGTTGTTGATCTGCTCGTCGGCATCTAGTCGTACGATCGCCGAGCCCGACCCATCCGTCGCCCCGACGAGCAACGTCCCGGTGCCGAGCGCCACGCCGCCGGTGGCGCCGAACACGCCGGTCTTCGCCAACGCCAACGTTCCGGCGTTGACCATAATCGCACCGGTGTTGACGTTCTGCGTCACGAGGCCGCCGCTCAAACGCATCGTTCCCGTCCCGCTCTTGATCAAAATCCCCGCCCCGCTCAGCGACGCCGTGACGTCGAGATCCACGCCTGCCGCACCATTGGCGACGATGAAATTGCGCGGGCCCGACAACACCAAGCCACCGTCGATAGTCACCATGTTGTCGCCGCTCGTCGCGACGTTATTGATCACCACCGCCGCACCCAAGCTGAGATTCCCCCTGAGCGTCAACTGGGAGCTCGTCCCATCGAGCTGCAAGACCGTGGCGTTGTTCACCGGGTTCTGCAGCGTCAACGCCGCCGACAGCGGGGCGTTGATGAGGCCGCCGCTGTAGACCAACTTACCGAAAGTTTGCGCGAAGTTGTTGAACTCCAACGTCCCGCCCGAGACCGTCACGGTGCTCGGAGCCAACGTCGGGATCGCTACCGTCGTCGGCAAAAAGTTGGCGGCATTGGCGAGTTCGAACTGGGCCGTACCGGTACCCGTCACCGTCAACCCTCCCAGGCCGAGAGAGTTGGCGACGTTGAAGCTCAACGTCCCTTGATTGACCGTCGTCAAGCCCGTGTAGGTGCTCGCCACGCCGATCCGCATAAAGCCCGCCCCGGTCTTCGTGATCCCGGTCTGCGCGCCGCTGGCGGTCAAGGCCCCGTTGAAGAGCAGGTCGACTAAGGCCGGGCCGTTGTCCACGTCGATCGTGCGGGTCAAGCCCGTCGCCGTGGAATTGAGATCCACCGTCCCGCTGACGATCGTCTGGTAAGGCCCGGCCGTCGTGGCGGCGGTCGGGAGCAGCGCCGCGGCCGGAGCGAGGAACTTGATGTTGCTGGCCGCAGTACTGCTGAAGCGGAGCGGGGAAGCGATCGTGCCGCCGGTCACCGTCAAGCCGAAGCCGTTGCCGTTGGCTCCACCCAAAATCAAAGTGCCCGCATTCACGACCCCGACAGCCGCAGCCGTAGAATTGAGCGTCAGGCTGTTGATCGTTTCGTTCACACCCGCCGTGTTCACCAACGCCAACGGATTCGTCGCGAATCCGTTCAGGTCGTTCAGCGTCACGTCCGCCAAGTCGTTGATCTGCTCGGCGTTCGAGAGGACCACGTTCCCCGCTTGCACGATCAAGGAAGAGCCCGAGACCGCCGCCACGCCCGGAGCCCGCGCCAACGTCAGCGAACCTTGGTTCAAGTACGTCGCACCCGTGTACGTGTTCTTGAGGCTGCCGCCGATCGCCGTCGAGTTGAAAGCCAACGTACTGGCACCGGCCTTGATCAGCGAAACTCCGCTCCCCGTGATCTGCGAGTTAATGATGCCGGCCGACTGCGCGTGGATGAACAATTCGCTCCCCGCCGAAGTGAGCGTACCGCCGTTGATCGTTCCCGTTCCGGAGAAGAGCAAGCCTCCGGTCGTCAACGTGATCGAGTCCGTCGCCGTCCGTTGCTGGATCGTGACCCCCCCCACCTTCAGGACGTTCATCACCTTCGCACCCGTGATGGTATCCGTCGGCGCCGCGGAGACGAACATGTTATCGGCGCTGGTCGGCGTAGCCGTGATCAGAGTTGCGACATAACTCGTCGCGATGATCCCGTTCGTCGCGTTGTATGCGGCGAAGTCGACGCCGCCGACGGTCGCCCAACCTCCCAGCACGCCGTTCGTCGCGGTCAAGTCCGGCGCGCCGCCGCTGAACAGAACCCGAGGGCTCGCGTTATTCGTGGCTCCCAAAGTACCGCCCGAACCCACGAAGTTGATCACCGCGCCGTTGGAGCGCGTCAGGTTGACGTTAGTACCGGTACCGGTATTGATGATCAAGTCGGCATTGGTGACTTGCGTCGCCGCTCGGTTCACCGTGAGCGTCGTATCGCTGCCGGCCAGCACCAACGCGCCGATGTTCTGCGTTGCGGAACCGGCGACGGTAGCGGCGATTGTCGTCAGCGTGATCGAACCGCCGGTCGAAGTGATGGTATTGTTGCCGCTCAAGCGATCCGTGAAGTTGGTCGTCGAACCGGTGTTGTCGAGGAACAACACACCGTTTTGGTTCAACGTAATCGCGCCGGCGCCAAGATATTTGCCGGCGCCTGCGCCCGCTCCGCCGCCGACGTTCACCGTGGCGTTGGTGATCGTCAACGTCCCGGAGTTGTCGTTCGTCGCGCTTTGCAGGAGCAACAACGATCCCGCGGCCGGGGCCAACGTCGTCGATGCCGCCAGCCCGCTCACGACCAAGTTCCCGCTGCCGGTAAGATTGGCGGTCGAATTCAAGGTAATCCCGCGGGCCGTCGCTAAGCCGTTCCCGTCTCCTAACGCGATCATCGAGGTAGTGCCGCCGGTCAACGTCATCGTCGAGTTGAAGGTCGTCGTCCCACCGCCGATCGAGCCCGCCACGGCACCGCCGCTCAAGGTGACGGGATTGGCGATGATCGTAGTGACCGCGCCGGCCGCCAGGATGCCGCCCCCGCTGGAGGTGCCGTTCACCGTGATCTTGTTGCTAGTCGCACCCAAAGAAGTGGAAGTAGCCGACGTGCTGCTGAGTTGCAGGATGCCGCCGCTGAGGTTCCAGGAGGCGACGACGTCCGAGGTGTTGGAGGCGAGGACGATACGGCCTTGGCCGCCGACGTTGATCGTCGTGTTGGCGCCGCCGCCGGTGATACCGCCGGTGGTCAACGTGCCGAACGTCGAGCCGAGCGTGAATACGTCGGTGACGTTGAAGCCCCCGACGAAGCTGGTTCCGGTTTGGATGTTGACGCTTTGGCCCGCCGCGAGATTAGCGATCGCCAGCGGATTTGACGTCCCGGCATAGCCGGTGGGATTCGTGATGCCGTTGAAGGCGGCGTTGGCGGCGGCGGCGCCGACGCCGGTGCCACGGAGCGTGCCGCCGGCGCCGAGGACGATCGTCCCGCTGGTGAGTCCCAAGCCGTTGATTTCCAAGATGCCGGTGCCGCTCACCGTGGTCGTCATCGTCCCTAACGCGATGCCCGAGGTCGAGGCGCGGAGGATGCCGTCCGTGACCGTGGCCGCCCCGCTCAAAGCGCTGGCTCCGTTAAGCTCCAGAATGCCGGCGCCGCTCTTGTTGAAGCCGAGGCCGACGCTGGATTGCGCGATCTGACCGAACCGCAAGTAGCCGCCGCTCGCCACGTTGAAGTTCGGAGTACCCGTGAACGTCGCCAATCCGGCGAAGCTCACCGCATGGGCGTCGGCTCCGGTCACGGTGAGCGTATTGGCTCCGATTTCCAAGTTCGTCAACGTATGCACTATGGCCGGAGTCGGCTCGAAAGGAACCACGGTCCCGGCCACGCCGTTGATGCCGCTCACGAGATCGGTGTTGATCGTGACGTCGCCGTTGATGAGCATGTTGCGGTTGAGCCCCAACGCCGCGTTCGCGCGAATATCCAAGATGCCGCTGGTGAGCGTGATCCCGTTCGGGGCCAAGCTCAATCCCAACCCGTTGGCGGCCGTGACGCGCAGCGTACCGCCGTTGAGGGTTACTTTGCCGGTCTGCGTGTTGGCCCCGCCGAGGACCAACATGCCGCCGCCGGTCTTGAGGATCGAACCGTTGGTGGCGGCGATGACGCCGGCAAGTTCGAGCTTCATGCCCGTCGCCACTTCGAACGTCGTGGTCGTGTCGGGAGTCAGAGTGATCGTCGAGGCGAAGCGGAGCCAGTAGCCGTTGTCGCCGGTGAAGTCGCCGCCGGTGACCTTCAGCGTTTGACCGCCGATATTGAGCGCATTCAACGTCAACGCGTTGTTGAGGGCCGTGGTGTTGCTGCTTTGCGCGTTGATGGTCACGTTCCCCGCGCCGGTAACGTTGACGGTGTTGGCCGCGCCGAAGAGTTGCGACACGTTGGAACGGAGATCCAACTTAGCGCCGTTCGTCGCGTTCAGCCAAATCGATGCCGTACCCCCGGCTCCGACTCCCAGCGACGCCCCCAGGTCGACGGCTTTGATCGTTCCGTTGTCGATAAACAGGTTGCTGGTGAAGGTGTTAAGACCGCTCAAGGTATAGGTGCCGCCCCCTTGCTTGCGAAGACCGCCGACCACGCCGACTAAAGTGCCGCTGATGATGCCGGAGAGCGTTTGGCTCCCGTCGTCGGAGCCGAAGGTCAGCGTCCCCCCCGTGCCGAGAGTGATCTGGCCGGAGCTGCTGAGAGAAGCGACCGTCTGGTTCCAGCCCGCGAGGTTGAGGGCGTTCGCGGAAGGGCTCGTAATCGTCAGGCTCGTGTTCGTCGGAAGCGCGTTGTTGATCTGCAGGGCGATGCTGCCGGTCGTGATGGTCGTCGCGCCGTCGTAGGTGTTCGCGTTCGCTAAGGTCCAGATGCCGCTGCCGACCTTCGTCAAGCTCCCCGTTCCCCGAATGATGCCGCCGAAGGTCTGGTTGGTATGATTGGCACCGACGCCGAGCGCGCCGGGATGTGCATTGTCGCCGAGGTTGACGATTCCGACTCCCGCCGGGATGCCGGAGGTGAGCAACGGCAGCGGGCTTTCCGGGACGAGGATTCCGGTGGTTCCGGAAATAGCCACGGCCGCCAAGCCGCCGATCGTGTCGCTCTTGCCGTTGAGGTTCAACGTGCCGGAGGTCCCGAGCGTGACCGTCACCAGATCGTTGATTTGATCGGTCCCGGCATCGTTTCCGTAGGAGACGACGTCGTCCGTCAAGCCCCCGCCCAAGCCGTCGCCGATGAGGAGGGTGCCGCCGATGGTCACGTTGTTGTAATTGAAGCCGACGGCGTTGGCGACGCCGGTCTTATTGAGCACGAGGATGCCGCTGTTCACGTTGATCGTGCCGGTGTTGTTTCCGATGCCGAGAGCCCCGCCGCCGCTGAGGGTCACGGCGCCGGTCCCGTTCAAGTTCAGAATGCCGGTCCCGAGGTTCAAGGCTCCACCGAATTCAAAATTCCCGGGTCCGAGCGTCGTCAAGGTCTGGCCCGCCGCTCCGGCCATCAGATCTCCCGAGAGGGTCAGCTTGTCGCCGAGCGTCGACGACCGGATCGCGCTGGTCGCCAGTAGCGTCACCAAGCCGGCGAACGAGTTGTTCCCGCTCACGCTGTTGAGCGCGCCGGGAAAAATCAGATCCGCGTCGGTCTTGGCGAAGCCGGTACCGCTGATGTTGACCTGAAGGTTCGCGTCGTAAGCCGAGTTCCCGAGGACGTTCAGCGTCGAACCGACGATCGCGACCTGGCGTACCTTGGTCGGGTCGCCGAGCGCTCCGGCGTTGGTCGCGATGATCTGGCCGGCCGACATCACGATGTTGCCGATGAACGTGTTGGTTCCGGACAACCGTATCGTTCCGGCACCGGCCT
>JAIOPP010000005.1 GCA_021413845.1 Planctomycetia bacterium
GCGGGGCGAGCGAACCCTCGGCCGTGCCGCTGCCGGATCTCGGCGACACCTATCTCGCTTTGTCGCGCCGCGAGTTCGTCGTACGCCGTCACGGCCTCTCGCACGCGCAATACGAATTGCTGACTTCGCTGGCGGCGGGCCGGTCGCTGGGCGCGGCCTTGGCTGCGCTCGCCGAGTCGAACTTGCTCGAACACGGCCGCGCCGACGGCATCTCCGCCGAACTCGTGGCCCGCTGGTTCACCGATTGGTCGCGGGCCGGATTCTTTCAAGGCTTATCGTCGTAGGCCTGCTGGCAATTCGCGCGGCGCGATGAAATAATGGCAGCCGCTCGTCGCACCACTTTGAGCTCTCTCTTCCGGAACCTGCCATGACTTCGCCTGCTTCGATTCCGCGTCGCGATCTACTGCTGCAATCCGCCGGAGCACTCGGCCTAGCCGCTTGGGGAGGAGTTGCCGTGACGGAACCATCGGCCCGCGCCGCGACCGCAGTCGAAAGCAAGCGACCGGCCGATGAGCCGTTCGGCTATTGCCTCAATACGAGCACGATCCGCGAGAAGAAGATCGGCATCGTCGCCGAATTGGAAATCGCCGCCAAGGTCGGCTACCACGCGGTCGAGCCGTGGATGAAGCAGTTGGAAGAATACGTGAGCGGCGGCGGCTCGCTGAAAGACCTCGGCAAGCGGATCGTCGACCTCGGGCTGACGATCGAAAGCGCGATCGGCTTCGCGCAGTGGATCGTCGACGACGATGCGGCCCGCGCCGCCGGCCTGGAAGCGGCGAAGCGCGATATGGCGATGCTCGTCGAGATCGGCGGCAAGCGTTTGGCCGCGCCGCCGGTCGGTGCGCAGAAGATCGCGAACATGAACTTGTTCGTCGTCGCCGAGCGTTATCGCAAGCTGCTCGAGCTCGGCGCGCAGATGGGAATCGTGCCGGAGCTGGAAGTGTGGGGCCACTCGCAAACGCTCGGCCGGCTCGGCGAAGCGGTGCTCGTAGCCATCGAAGCCGGGCACCCGCAAGCTTGCCTGCTGCCCGACATCTATCACATCTTCAAAGGCGGCAGCGAATTCACCGGCTTGAAGCTTCTCAGCGGTCAGGCAATCCACGTTTTCCACGTCAACGACTATCCCGCCTCTCCCTCGCGCGCCGAACAAACCGACGCCGACCGCGTGTATCCCGGCGACGGCGTGGCGCCGCTCAAGGAGATCTTCCGCACGCTGCATACGAACGGCTTCCGAGGTTATCTATCGCTGGAGTTGTTCAATCGGGAGTATTGGAAACAAGATCCGGAGCTCGTCGCGAAGACGGGCCTGGAAAAGACCCGCGCCGTAGTGCGAAGTGCGTTTGCATGAGTTTCGATTTCACTCTGTGGTCGGTCGGAATCCGCGGTTTGTGCGACGCGCTCGCCGCGCTCCGTCCGCAAGCGGAGGAGCTCGGCGTCGCGTCGCCGGAGCGCGAAGAGTGGCATCAACTCCTGCTGCATAAGCTCCGGCCGCAATCGTTCGGCACGCCGCCGCTGGTGGTCGCCGTGGTCGGCGGAACGAACATCGGCAAGTCGGCGATCTTCAATCAACTCGCCGGCGAAGACGCCAGTTCGGTGAGCCCGCTGGCGGCAGGCACGAAACATCCGGTCTGCTTGTGCCCGGCCGGCACTACCGACGACGGACTTCTGCGATCTCTTTTCGAGGAGTTCACGCTCAAGCCTTGGAGCGCCGCGGCCGATGCCCTAGCCTCGGCCGAAGAACACTTCTTATTCTGGCGTGCGAGCGCCGCGGTGCCGCAGAAACTCTTGTTGCTCGATACGCCCGATATCGATTCCGACGCGCAAGTGAATTGGCAACGGGCCGACGCCGTACGACAGACGGCCGATGTGCTGATCGCCGTGTTGACTCAGCAGAAATACAACGACGCGGCCGTGAAGAAATTCTTCACCCGCGCCGCCGAGGCCGATAAGGCGGTCATCATCGTCTTCAACCAAATCGATCTCGCGCTCGATCGCGACATCTGGCCGACCTGGGCCGAAGTCTTCTGCCGCGATACGGGCGTGAAGCCGGTGCGAATTTATGCCGTACCGTACGATCGCCGCGGCTCGCAAACCCGCGGCCTCACGTTCTACGACATCGGCGACGAAGGCCGCTCGCAGCTGCCCGCGCCGACCGATCTCGGCCGCGAACTCGCCGACCTGCGCTACGACGAGCTCAAAGCCCGGACGCTGCGCGGGGCTCTGAAGCGCGTGGTCGATCCTCGAATCGGCGTGGAGCGTTATCTCGCCGAAGTGCGCGAGACGAGCCGGCGTTTCGCGGCGGCGCGCGAGGCGTTGGCCGATGCCCATCGCGTGACGACGGCGTGGCCCGGCCTGCCGGCGAGCGTGCTGGTCGGCGAGATTCAACACTGGTGGGACGCGCGGCGCGGCGAATGGTCGCGCACCATTCACGGTTTCTATCGCAAGATCGGCAGCGCGGTCACGGCACCGGTGAAGCGGCTCTGGCGCGGGCCGAGCGATGCCGCTGGCGATCCGCTGGCCGAGTATCGTCGGCGCGAGCAGGCCGTGATTATCGAAGGGGTTTCGCGATTGCTCGACGAATTGGAGCGGTTGGCGAACGTCGGCAACGAGATTCTTCGTCCGCGGGTGACGAAGCTCCTCGGCGGCACGGCACGCGAAGAATACCTCCGTCGGATCAACGCAGCGTACGCGCAGCTGCCGGCCGTCGACGATGAGTTTCGCAATTGGGTGGGTCAAGAACTCGAAAAGTTCGAGCGCGATCATCCTCGGGCCGCGTCGTGGCTTCGTTCGTTCGACACGGCCGCGGCATTCGCGCGACCGGCGATCACGGTCTCGCTCGCCCTCACCGGCGTCTGGCTTCCGGCCGGCGATGTCCTTGGGCAGACGTTCGTACACGTCGCCGGGCAAACGGCCGGCGAGATTGCGACCACGGTCGTCGTCGCCGGAAGCGGCGAAGCGATGGTCGGCGCCGCCGGTACCGGCTTGAAGCATGCTGCGGGCCAGCTCTTCCGCCGGCTGCAAAGCGATCATGCCCGACGTCGCGCTCTGGCTCTCACCGCGATCTTCGAGCGCGAGTTGCTCGGCGAGCTCCTCGCGGAGTTGCAGCGCGGAGCCTCGGTCGGGAATGGAGCGGAGTGGCGAGCCGCGGCGGAAGCGGCGACGACGCTCCGCGCGTTGGCATCGTAGCTGCGATCGGATCAGGGTCCGCGAACCCGCAAGCTATGCCGCGGCACATCGGGCTACGGTCGCGTCGACCTGACTACGAGGTCTTCTCTTTGTGATATACCGCGCCGCTGACGAAGGTGACCGTCAGCAGTTCGTTGTGGTGGACCCAGGTCATTTGAATGGCCGGCGGGCCGCCCCCTTCGAGACGAAAGCCGGCGCGACGATTCGGCGCGCCGAGGAGCTTCACGACTTGCTTCTCGCTCATTCCGGTGTTGACTGCGGAGAAGCCGGCCACTTTCGGTTTCTTGCCCCAATTGCCCCAGAAGCTTGCATTGCATCCGCCGAACGAGGCGATTCCGATAGCACCCAAACAAGCGAGCATTTTGCGACGATTCATCGTGGTCTTCTCCGGAGATAAGCAGATCCGAACTTCTCGGACGTCTTATGTTTCCAGCGTAATTCGCGCCTCGAAGGTTGCTAGAAGCGAACCGCGCGTGAATCGTCGCACGAATCGCTACGACCGGAACGCCGGAGCCGTAAAAGTAGAAATACTCCGGGGAAAGCGGCGGGAAATAGGCTTCCTTATTGTGCGTGTTCCATTCCGCCTTCTGCATTTACCCGCTCCGTGGTAGAGTCTCGACGCGCCGGCTGCGGCGGCTTTCGAGTCGGCCGAGGAAGTGATTTTCCGTCGCACGTTCAAGGAGGAACGGTTCCGTGTCGTTGCTGTATCGCGTCGTATTCGCCGCCGCTTGCAAGAACACGCACCATCGACTCGTGCTCGATGCGCTGCGCCACGTGCGCGATCCGCGCGCCGACGTCTGGCGCGACCTGTTTCTCTTCTATTACGAAACGCTGCTCAAAGGGGCCAAGGCTCCCGACGACGAATTCAAAGACTTCGTCAACCATGTGCTGCACGTGCGCGACAACTATTGGGGCGGCGCCGTTAAGTCCGCTCAGCTGTGGTATAAGCTCGCGCTCGATGCCCTGCGCAATCAAGATTGGAAGGAAGCGGTCTACTCGGCCGGTGTGTTGAGCCACTACTTCACCGATCCGTTTATGCCGCTGCATACGGCCCAAAGCGAAAGCGAAGGGAAAGTGCATCGTCCGGCCGAATGGAGCGTAGCGCAGTCGTATGTCGAACTGCAAAACATTATCGAGCAAGATCTCGGCGGCTACCCCCACGTCGAAGTCCCCGCGACGACGACCTGGCTCGCCGACCTGATGCGTTACGGCGCGGAAGAAGCGACGAAGCACTACGAAACGATTCTCGAACACTACAACCTTTCCGCCGGCGTGAAAGACCCGCTCAAAGGGCTCGATCAAGAGCTCAAAGATCGGATCGCCGGACAGATCGCACTGGCCGCCGGCAGCTTCGCGAGCGTGCTCGATCGACTCTGGGCCGAAGCGAAAGTCGAGCCGCCGCAGAAGTCGCTCACCGTCGAAACCTTCGTCTCGACGGCGATCGTGCCGATCTTTTGGATCACGAAAAAGCTCACCGACGTTAAAGATAAAGCCGCCGTCATGGCGATCTACGACGAAGTGCAGCGAACCGGAAAAGTAGTGCAAACGCTGCCGGAAGACGAACGAGTCGTCCGTCGATTGCATGCCGAGCAAGTGCTTAAGAAGCCGATGAAGGAACTCGATGCCGAGAAGCCGAAGTCGACCGGCACGGAGTACGGCAAGGGAGCCTCACCCCGGACGCGCTCGAATCGAGCCCGCATCGTGAAGCTGCCGTCGTTGTTCGCGCTGCCGGCGATGCCGCGGATGCGCATGCCGACGGTTCGCGTCCCGTCGTTCGCTGCCATGAAGTCGGCTGCCGGCAAGATGCACATGCCGAAATTGAGCAAGCCGAGCATCGGTATGCCTTCCATGGCAGGTGCGACCTCCGGCGCGAAAGCGGCCTTGGCGAAGCTCGGCAAGTTGCCGAAATGGCGCAAAACCAAAACAGCGGAAGCCGAAGCCGGCGTGGCACCGGAAGCCGAAACGGCGAAGGTCAAGAAGCCGGCCGAATCGATCTTACGCAGAACGCCTCCGACGACCGATCTCGACGCCCCTCGTACGTCGACCCAAACTCCTTCGGCCACGATTCGCCGGACCGATCCGCCGGGCGAGACGCCGCCGAAGCCGAGCGACGCGCGCCGCGAAGGTACCGGCACGCAGCGTAAGTTTTATCTAGAGATCGGCTCGCGAATCGAAGACGCTCCGTCGATCGGGCCCAAGCTGGCGCGGCGTTTGGAAGCGATCGATATCCATACCGTGAGCGATTTGCTGGAATGCGATCCGCGCCAGACGGCCCCGCTCTTGAAGGCGTCGTTCATCGATGCCGCACTCGTCGCCCGCTGGCAAAAGGAAGCGGAGTTCGTTTGTCGCGTCCCTCGTTTGCGTGGTCACGACGCGCAGATTCTCGTCGGCTCCGGCGTCGACGATGTCGAAGACTTGCTCGGACGAAAAGCCGCGCCACTACTGGAAGAGATCGAAGAATTCCTCACCACGCAGGCGGGCGAAAAGATCTTGCGCGGCAACGCGCGACCGGACTTGGCCGAAGTCGAACAGTGGCTCGAACAAGCGCACGATGCCCGACCGTTGCTTACGGCGTAGCCCAGACAGTTGTGTAGCGCCGCAACTGTTGAAGCTACGCGGCTTCGCCGGTCGTCAAAGCTTGAGCGGCGGCTTCTAGGGCAATGATGGCGAGCCCGTTGCGATCGGCAAAGCGGCA
The DNA here is from genome assembly GCA_021413845.1 of Planctomycetia bacterium. NCBI lineage: Bacteria > Pseudomonadati > Planctomycetota > Planctomycetia > Planctomycetia bacterium. The sequence continues at coordinate 5,882 of JAIOPP010000005.1, forward strand.
GACCGCTTCTTGATCGATGACGATCGTCTTGCCGGCCTCGATCGCGAGGCAACTCGCCCCGGCACGCACCATTTGCTCGAGCGTGCCGATGCCGATCGTCGGCACGTCGAACCGCATGTCTTGCTGCGGCTTCGCCACCTTCACGACCGTGAACTTCCCGGCGCTACACAGCTCGCCGGCGCGAAGAATGCAGGCGTCGGTCCCTTCGATCGCTTCGATGGCGAGGGCGTTGCGTCCTTTCACGACGACGCTCTGGCCGATGTCGAGCCGGCCCATCTCCTTGGCGAGTTGCCAACCGAATTCGACGTCTTTGCGTTCGAGAGCCGTCGGCGGACGGCGCGAGAGTTGTCCGAATTTCACGAGTAGCTCCGGAGCGAAGTCGGTGGCGGGTGCGAAGTCGATTCCTACGCCGGCAAATTCCTTGACGATCGTGCCGAGCAGCGTGTCGTCGCGGCGATCGACCTGCGTGCGGATGAAGTTGTTATAAAACATCCGTATCGTGCGGAGGTCGGGCACGTAATGCAGCCACACCAACGGGCGATAAAGCCTTGTCTTGTGGATCTTGCCGGCCATCGTGGCTTGCACGATGCCGTGTTTTTGGAAATAGCGGATTGCTGCGCCGAAGCGCGCCACGCCGTTCCATTGGAAATGTTTGCAGAAGGGCCGGAGCGCTGCGGCATCGGCATGTTCCTTCACACCGAGACAGTAGACCTCGTAGCCTTGCGCGACGAGCGCCTCGGCCACGACGACCGGATAGCGCCCCCAGCCGGCGAAGAGGCCGATCCGTTTGCTTGGCATTATCGAAGAAGCGGAAGCGTGCGTCATGCTCAGGCCGCGGCTTGGTCGTCGGTACGCGGAGCCTGCACGGCCTGCGAGGCTAGTAACTGGGCGAGCGATTTTTCCAGCGCCTTGATCTGCTTGCGCATCTCGGGCAACTTTTGCACCGTCGCGAGGATGAGCATCTGATCGCGCTCGGGCGTCGCCGGAATTCCCAACATCACGGCTCCCGCGGCGACGTCGTTCATCACGCCCGACATCGCTCCGAGCACGGCCTTGTCGCCGATGTGGATATGATCGCGCAGGCCTGCTTGCCCGGCCATGACGACGTAATCGCCGGTCGACGTGCTGCCGGCGATGCCGACTTGCGAGCAGATCAGGTTATGCTTGCCGATCACGCAGTTGTGGCCGATCATCACTTGGTCGTCGAGCTTGGTCCCTTCGCCGATCCGCGTCGGGCCGTAGGTGCCCCGGTCGATCGTCATGTTCGCGCCGACTTCGACGTCGGACCCGAGCTCGACATGGCCGAGCTGCGAAGTAAGTTGATGCTTGCCGGCGACGAGCTTGTAGCCGAAGCCGTAAGCGCCGAGCACCGCGCCGGCGTGGATGATCGAGCGCGGGCCGACGATCGTGTTTTCATACAGCACGGCGTTCGGGAAGACGACCGTCCCTTCGCCGATCTTCGAGCCGGCCATGATCTGAGCGCCGCTATGAATCACGGCACCGGTTTCGATTTCCACCTCGGCACCGATGACCGCGCCGGGATGAATGTCGACGCCGGCCGCGACCCGCGCCGAAGGGCTGATCACGGCTTGCGGGCTGATGCCCACGGACGATGAGGCCCGTTGCGGACGAAACGCCGCAATAATTTTTGCGAACGCGCCATGCGCATCGGCGACTTCGATCGCGGCGACCGGCAGCGACGTGCCGCACGCTTCGATGACGGCCGGCGGCGCGAGGACGGCCGCGGCGCGCGAACCGGCCAGCTTCTTCAAGCGTTCGGGCTTATCGATCAGCGTGAGTTCCCCGGCCGCGGCGGTCATGATCGGCGAGGCGCCGGTGATCGGTTGATGCGGATCGCCGTGCACGATCCCGTCGACGAGGCGTGCGAGTTCTCCCAACGTATGGGCCATGGTGGAATCCTTTCCATCCCGGGGGCGGCGATAGTATGAGCGATGCGCGACCGAAAATGCGGGCGGACGGTGCGCAACATCGCAGGGGACGAAATCTATCCCTTCGGCGAAGTTGCGGCAAGATGAATGAACGCGCCAGAAATCCTTCGCCCGGCGAGAGAAGGTGGCCGAAGGCCGGATGAGGGGCGACCTGTCGAGCAGTCGCGACCTCGAATCAGCAGCGAAGCAGCCCCTCATCTGTCGGCTACTGCCGACATCTTCTCCCGCGGGGAGAAGGGTTTTAAGACATGCCGGCAGTGCTGAACTACGCAATCAATACCCCTCCGCTTCCTCGCGCGCTTCCGCGTCCGAATCGAGGTCGCCGGTGCGGATATTGCCTGCTTGATCCGCTTGCCAGTAGTTTCCTGTTTCTACATCGAGGCACGTTAGCCGGCCGTCGGGGAGGTAGATGCCGGTGTCGATGCAGATGGCGAAGCCGAGGTCGAGCGGCAGGCCCGAGGCTTGCACCGTGTGTCCGCAGACCATCGTCTTGCCGGAGAAGTGGGGCTGCGAACGGGGCGTGAGTTTCTGCCAGCGCAGCACTTCGGCCGGCTGCTGCGAAAGGCCGAGCGTCGGAATCACGCCCGCATGCACGAAGAAGAACTCGCCGGCTTCGAACCAATCGACGCAGGTGTGGTCGAGGAAGTTCCAATGCGCGCGGGGAACGTCGAGCAAGTCTCCTTCGCGATCCGGCTTCGTGCGATACGAGGCGAGCGTTTGCGTGCCGCCGTTGAGGAGCCAGTTGGGCAGCAGGCCGGGAGCGGCGCGCGAGTCCATCATCATCTGCTCGTGGTTGCCGCGCAGCGTGATGGCGCGGCGCGTCTTTTCGAGCTCCATCACGCGATCGATCGCGCCGCGCGAGTCGGGCCCGCGATCGACGTAGTCGCCGAGGAACACGAGCGAGTCTTCGGGCTTCGGAGCGACGGCCGCGAGCAGCGCATCGAGGGCCGTCACGTATCCGTGAATATCGCCGAAGGCCAAGATCCGCATTCCGCCAACCACCTTCAGAATGAAGCCCACACGCTCAACGAAACATCGCGACGCGCACCGATTCTCCCACCGGCCGCGGCGTTAGCGATCGAAGAACTTCTTGATCGTATGCACGGTCGCGGCGCGGCCGGCACGGCCGATCGAAGTCGTGAGCGGAATCAATTTCGGACAGACGGCGACGCAGTTCTGAGCGTTGCCGCAGACCTGAACCCCCCCTTCGTCGGTCAGGGCGTCGAGCCGTTCGCCGGCGTTCATCGCACCGGTCGGGTGGCCGTTGAAGAGCATCACTTGGCTGATGGCGTGCGCGCCGACGAAGTTCTTGTCGAACTCGGCCTTTTCGCGGGCGCGGAAGGCTTCCGTCGTTTCTCCTTCGCGCTGCTTCACTTCCACCTTCACGTATTGCGGACACGCTTCCAAGCAACAGCCGCAACTCATGCACTGGCTGAGCGGGTAGGCCTGCTCTTGGCCGGCGGGTGAGACGCGCGGCCCGGAGCCCATGTCGTAGTAGCCGTCGACCGGAATCCAAGCCTTTACTTTTTCCAAAGCGCGAAACAGCCGGCCGCGCGTCACGCAGAGATCGCGCAACACGGGAAACTTGCTCATCGGACGCAGCTCGATCTCTTCCGGATTGTCGACCAGCAGCTTATCGACCAACGCCGAACAGGCTTGCCGGGTCTGCCCGTTGACGAGCATCGTGCAAGCGCCGCAAACTTCTTCGAGGCAGTTGCAGTCCCAGGCGACGGGAGTCGTCTTCTCGCCGTCCGAGGTTTGCGCCTGCGCGGCGATGCGCTGCAGCACGCTGATGACGTTCATGTCGTTTTCGCGCACGACCGTGTGCCGCTCCCAATAGCTCGGCGCGTCGGGGGTGTCTTGGCGCAGAACCCGAACGGTGAACTTCGTCGGCGCGGCGTGGCCGTGATCGTGGTCCGAATGAGCGCTGGACGAATTATTCGACGCTGCGGCTTGAGTCATCGTGGGGCACTTTCCGTTAGTTTCGTCGCGAGGAGTCGTCTTCGCACGTACATGGTTCGGCATGGCAGGGGCCGACGCCGAAATCGAGTTTCCGGTTCGAGTTTCCGATTCGGGATGTTAGTGAGCGGCCTGGGGGGTCGCGGATCCGACGCCGCTTGAGCCGTTGGCGGTCGGGCCCGCGGCCTTCGCCGCTTCCTGTCGTTCCTTCCAGACTTGCTCGATCACTTCGGCGCCGACCAAGCCGTAGAGGCGCGGCTTCGGCTTGATGAGCGTCGTGTCGACCGCTTCGTAGGTAATCTTCGGCTCGCCGTCGGGTTGGAGTTCGGCGACCGTACTCTTGAGCCACTTCTCGGTGTTGAGATCAAACCGATCGATCCACTCGCCGGCCAACCGGCGGCGTTCGGCAGGCGAGGCCGTCGCGTCGATGCCCGGCGTCTCGAACTCCGGCTTGTAGTGCGCGCCGCGGCATTCGTCGCGCTGCAGCGCTCCCTTGAGGATCGTGCGGGCGATCGGAAACATGTCGACCAAGGCCTTCGTGAAGACGACGTTTTGGTTCGTCCAATTGCCGGAGTCGGAAAGAGAGCAACGAGCGGCCCGCTTCTGTAGTTCGCACACCGTCGAGTAGGCGGCGCGGAGTTCGGAATTGACTCGCACGACCGTCGCGGCCTTCGTCATCACGTTGCCGAGCTCTTGATGAATGAGGTACGGGTTCTCACCGCCGCTCGGTCGCTTCAGGAGTTTGTTGTGTGCTTCTTGGTGGCGTTTGCGTTCGCTCTCGTAGAGCGACGAAAGCTGATCTGCGGAAGAGCCCCCTTTGAGCGACTTCATCCACGATTGAATGCCCGGCGCCGTGATCAAGCCGCTGAAGATGCAACTTAAGAGGGAGTTGGCACCGAGACGATTCGCGCCGTGATACTGATAGTCGCACTCGCCGATCGCGTACAGGCCCGGGATGTTGGTGACTTGGTTCTTCGGCGAGCCGAGCTGCAAGCCGCCGGCCGCGGTGCGAGCATAGTCGACCCAGAGCCCGCCCATCGAGTAGTGGACGGCCGGGAAGATCTTCATCGGCACTTCGCGCGGGTCGACCCCTTGAAACTTTTCGTAGATCTCGAGGATGCCGCCGAGCTTATTGAGCGACGCCTTCGGCAAGTGCGTGAGGTCGAGATAAACGCAAAGCCGATCGGGCTCGACGCTCAAGCCGTCTTGCGTGCAGATGCTGAAAATCTCGCGCGTCGCGATGTCGCGCGGCACGAGGTTGCCGTACTTCGGATAGCGCTCTTCGAGGAAGTAGTAGCGCTCCGCTTCGGGAATCTGTTTCGGATTGCGCGGGTCTTGCGGCTTCCGCGGAACCCACACACGGCCCCCTTCTCCGCGGGCGCTTTCGCTCATGAGGCGAAGCTTATCGGCGCCGGGGATGGCCGTCGGGTGGACTTGGATGAACTCGCCGTTGCCGTACTTCGCGCCGGCGCCGAAACAGCGCGACACCGCACTGCCCGTACAGGCCATCGACATCGTCGAGCGACCGAAGATCAGGCCGCAACCACCGGTAGCCACGACGACCGCATCGGCCGGGAAAGACCGGATCTCCATCGAAACCATGTCTTGCGCGACGGCCCCGCGACAGGTGCCGTTTTCGTCGAGAATCGGGCCGAGGAAGTCCCAGAACTCATACTTCTTCACCGACCCGGCGACTTCCCAACGGCGCACTTGCTCGTCGAGCGCGTAGTGGAGTTGTTGCCCGGTCGTGGCGCCGGCGAACGACGTTCGTTTGAAAAGCGTGCCGCCGAAGCGACGATGATCGCGGTAACCTTCGGGCGTCCGGTTGAACGGCACGCCGAGCCGATCCATGAGGTTGATGATCTTCGGCCCCCAGTCGGTCATCTCTTTGACCGGGGGTTGATGTTGCAGGAAGTCGCCGCCGTAGACGGTGTCGAGCAAGTGCTCGTATTCGTTGTCCCCTTGCTGGCGCGTGAGATCGTTGACGCTGTTGATCCCGCCTTGCGCGCAGACGCTATGCGAGCGCTTCACCGGCGTGAGGCTCATCAGATCGACGCCGACCCCCTGCTCCGCCAATTGCATCGCCGCGGCCAATCCGGCCAGCCCACCACCGACGATCAAGACACGCTGCTCTGCCATAGCTGAAAGACCTTACGATTACGAACGAAACTGCGAACTGCGAATGGCGGACGGAACCGGAGCGGAATTCTTAGTGAGCGGGGAGCGCGGGCTTCTTCGCCCCATCGGCCGGCGGGCTCGACAACTCTTGGCGAACACGGAGCACTTCCGCCGCCCGCTGCTCGGCTTGCACCTTCTCGAAGGCCTGAGCCTTTTTGATGTCCGTCGTGGTGACGCCGACCAACGCCGACAGGCCGACGACGGTCATCACGACCCCCAGCGCGCCGCAAAGCCAATTCGCGCGATGTTGAGCTCGCGCCGAGGTCCACACACCCCACGTGATCCCCATCGTCCACAAGCCGTTGGCGAAGTGGAACACGCAAGAGACGACGCCGATGCCGTAGGCCAGCTTCTTCACCATCGTGCCGATCGCCAACGCCGCGGTCGACGAAGCGGCGTGGGGATCGAACTGGTGGCCGCCGAGCTTATCGGCAACGTGGTCGAGCCAATACTTATTGTGGAACCAGCCGTGCATGTGGAAGACGTGCCACATGATGAAGGCGAGCGCCAGCCAAGCCGTGACCCGTTGCAACCAGTAGCGAAGATTGCCGACGTAGTGGTAGCTGCTGAGGTTCGGGTCGCCGCTGCGAATGATGACGACGCCGACGATCGCATGGAACAACAGCGGCAAGAAGATGAACGTCCACTCGACGAGCGGCAGCGCCGGCCCGAGCGAGTGGATGAGATCGACGTTCTTTTGAAACATCTCCGGGCCGCCGAGCGTGCTGGCATTCGTCAGCAGATGGATGCACATATATGCGCCGACCGGCAGGAGCCCGGTGAGCGAGTGGAGTCGGCGGATCAGAAACTCATTTCGTCCGAAGATCGAACCGGCAGGGGCAACGGCGTTGGCTTCCACAGAGTTGATTCCTTCGACCCCCCAGAGCGGGGTCGCATTCGGGGCCGCTTCGCATGTCGAAGCGACCCGGTTCCAGCAGGAGAATGGGGCGAAGCTTCGGGCAAGAAGTGAAGCTCCTGCCGTAGTATAAAGAGCCCCCTGAGCGTGACAAGCGGCGAAGTCGAAAGCGGTTCGCGCGATTGTCTTTACGACATATCTTTGTGTTAATAATCGGGAGCTTGGCGCTGGGAATCGGTCTCAAGAGCAGACGCATTTCCTTTCGTGGCGTTCAAGGCGAATGCCTGCCGTTTCGGCACGTCTTTTCGCAAACGTAGCGAGCGCGGAAAATTCGGACGTCGCGGTTCGTCTTGTTCGCCGCGACCTAGAATGTTACAAGATGCCGCCTGTTAATAGGTTGCGAACGGGCCGGCAGCGCAGGCCGCCAGCGAGCGAGCAGGCGAAGCGGATTGCGGCACGAGCATTGCTATTGTTGATGGATGCCCGACCGCCGGCCGCCGTTTTGTCAAAACATTCCGGTTTTGCGGTTCGGGTCGCTTCTCTGGTGCGTTGAGTTTTTCCGTCTTTCGAGGTGAGCCGTGGTAGCCGATCTTCCGTCGCTGCTCATCACCGACGACGATTCCAACTTCCGCCAAACGCTGCAAGGCCTGTTCGAGCATCGAGGCTTCCGAACCTATACCGCCGGCGATGGCGAAGAGGCTTTGGAGATCGTACGCCACGAGACGGTGCATCTCGCTCTGTTCGACATGCACATGCCTCGGCTCACCGGCCTGGAAACGATCCGCCGGCTCAAAGAATTTCATATCCACTTCCCGTGCATCCTTCTGTCGGCCGAGGCCGACGACGAGCTCATCGCCGAGGCTCGCGAAGCGCAAGCCTTCGACGTACTCCGCAAACCGGTCTCGCGCGACCGTGTGCTGAACGTCGTGCAAATGGCAATGGAAGCCAGCTACGGCCGCGGCCTCTGGCCGCATGGGTTCGGATCGTAGTAGGCAGTGGTCGGTGGTCAGTGGCCGGTGGTCAGTTGAAAAAGCCCGACGCGTAACCGTCGCTCTAAAGCACCCTCGGGCCGTTCCCCCGCTTGCGATTTCGCGAACCCACAACACCGCGAACGCTCTCCAGCCGTCAAGCTTCATCATTCGTCATTGCACTGCCGGCACACTCGCTCACCGTCGCCGTCAACCGAGCTAGGCTAAAAACGCCGGTTTCACTAAACTACCGGCATCGTACCTAAAGTCGATGCTCGGCTCTTGCGGCTGCTAACGGATGGCACCGCGCCGAACGATCGAGGAATCGCGCGCATTTTCGAATGCGGCGCGCACGCTGGTTCGCAAGGAGGCGCTATGTCGCAACGGCCGTTCAAATTCGTTCACGCCGGCGACTTTCATTTAGAGTTGCCGGGCGAAGGTTCCGCCGACGTACCCGAGACGCTCGCAGACTTGCTGATCGAGTCCCCTTTTCGAGCGGCCGAGCAAGTCTTCGACACGGTCATCGCGGAAGAAGCCGACCTGCTGATCCTCTCGGGCAACTTGCTCGACGTCGATCTCACCGGTCCGCGCGGCATGTTGTTTCTGATTCAACAGTTCGAGCGGTTGCGCGAGCGCCGCATCAGCGTCTATTGGGCCGCCGGCGAAGTCGATGCGGCCGAACGACGAAGCACTTCGTTTCGCTTGCCGGAAAACGTGCGCATCTTTTCCAGTCTCAGACCGGAAGAGATCGCCGTCACACGCGACGGACTCAAGCTCGTACAACTCACCGGTTGGAGCCGACCGCAAGGAGAACGGATTCGCACGGGCGACTTCCGACCCGACCCCGGCGGCTTGTTCTCGATCGCGGTCGTCGCCGGCGACGTGCCGACCGATGAGCCGGTCGGTCGCGGCATTCACTATTGGGCGCTCGGCGGCGAAATGCAACGCCGCACCATCTCGCTCTTCGGCGCTACGGCCCATTGGCCCGGCAGCCCGCAGGGGCGCGGCTTCAACACCATCGGCCCGCACGGCTGCACGGTCGTGCAAGTCGACACGTTCGGCACGGCCCGCGATCGGTTCGTGCCGTGCGATGCGGTGCGGTGGCACAATCAAACCTTGCCGATCGACTCGTCGACGTCGCTCGAACAAGTCCGCACGATGCTCGATGAAGCGATTCGCACGGCGAGCGTCACCAACGGCGGCGTCGAAGTGCTGACCCGTTGGCGAGCCGCCACGGCCGGTCGCGTTTCCCCTTCGCTTCGGCGAGCGGGCGTGATCTCCGACTTGCTGCGGAGTTGTCGACACGCGTATCGCCCCAACATGAAAGTGTGGACCGAGCAAGTCGCAGTCGAGACGGAACACTCGATCGACCTGCCGGACCCGAGCCGCGAAAGCGTGCTCGCCGATTATTTGCGCATCGCCGAGCGGTTCGACAGCGCCCCGACCAGCGATGAGGCGGAGAAGATGTTCGATTTCCATGCCGCTTCCGCTCTGCTCGGCGAGGCGGGCCGATGGTCCGACGTGCTCGACCTCGTCGAGGTTCACGAGCGACGAAGTTTGCTGCGCGAGGCGGCCGTCTTGGCCCATGATCTGCTGGCGGAGGAGACGGAATTATGATCATCAAAGATCTACGCATCGAAGGCTTCGGAGTTTGGAGCGACCTCGAGCTCAACGATCTCGACGGCGGGCTCACGCTCCTCTACGGCGAGAACGAGACCGGCAAGACCACCTTGCTCGAGTTCATGCGCTCGGTCCTCTACGGCTACAACGACGAGCGCCGCGCGAAGTATTTGCCTCCGGTCCACGGCGGCATCGGCGGCGGCATGCTCAGCTTGGAAGCGCATGCCGGGAAGTTCAAAGTGCGCCGGCGCGCGGAAGGGGATCCGCACGTCGGACGCCTCGACCTCACGAACCTGCAAGGGACCGCACAAGACTCGCGGCTCTTGAAGAAAATCCTCGCCGACTTGGACGAGCCGACGTTTAAGAACGTCTTTGCGCTCGGCCTCGGCGAAATCCAAGAACTCAGCTCGCTCAGCGGTTCCGGCGCGGCCGAGTATCTCTACGATCTCGCCGTCGGCTCCGGCGGCGTATCCCTCACGGAAGTCCACAAGGAACTCGAAAACTCGCGCAACCGGCTCTTCTCGAGCGAGCGCAATTCGATGGTCGGCCAACTGCTCGACCGGCGCTCGGGCTTGAAGTCGGACATCGAACAACTCCGCCAACACGGCCGCGGCTACGCCCTGCTCGCCGATGAGCGCGAACGCTTGGCCGGCGACGTCGAACGGTGCGAAGTCGAGGCCGACGAACTGCGCCGCAACGCCGGTTTGCTCGAAGCGGCGATCGCCGTGTACGACCGTTGGCATCGTCGCAACAAGGTCGAGGCCGAACTCACGAAGATCGGCGAGCTCAAGCCGATCGCAGCCGAAACATGGACGAAACTCGCGCAACTGAAAGACCGCTATCGCGAACAGTTGCCCCTGATCGCGAAGCTGAAAAAAGAACGGGCCGACGTCAAGAAGCAAGCCCTCACGATCCGCGTCAACAAGACGATCTGGCAACAGGGCCCGCGCATCGAAGTGCTCGCGGCGCAAGAAGGCTGGATCGAGACGCTCGAAACCGAAATCAAGAAACTCGAAAGCGAAGCCACGGCCGCGAAGCCGATCGTCGCAACGAGCCTCCACGATTCCGGTCGTCATGGCGCGAGCCATCATAGTTCGAGCCACGCTTCGGTGCCGATGGGTGCGAGCGTGCGCCGCGAATCGCTTTCGGCCGAATGGGTGAAGCTCGGCCTCACCCCCTCGACGGCCGAAAAGCTCGGCGATCGCAAGGTCTTGCGCACGCTGCACCGGGCGTTCCGCGACGTGCAAGCCTCGGACAAGCGCGTGGCCGCGGCGGCGGAAGCCGAAGCGCGACGACGCGAAGTGATCGCCGCGACGGCCGAAGAAGCGAAGCCCGCGAGCCAGCGCCGCGAGTCCGGTGCGACGCTCGAAGACAAGTCGCAACTCGTCGGCAATTTGCGCAAGCGCGTTCAACTCGATCAGAAGATCGATCAACTGACGGGCCATCGCGAAGAGGCGCAGCGCCAACTGCGCGAGAAGCTGGCGATGAACACCGTGCCGGCCGACGCGATCTTCAACCCCGGCTTGTTCTTCATCGTCGGCGTGTGCGCCTTCCTCTCGGGCGTGCTCTTGCCCAACGCCGTGGTCGGCGACGGCTTGCTGCACTACTTCCTCGTCTTCGCAGGAGGCCTTACGGCGCTCTTCGCCGGCGCATTTAAGATCATGCGCGACACGACCAACAACGAAGAGCTCGACACGCTCCGGCGGCAATCGCGCAGCATCGAAACCCAGCTGCACGACCTCACGAGCGAACGAGACCAAATCGACCCGCTGCTCCCTCCCGGCGGCGGCCCGATGCTCGCCCGCCTCCAAGCGGCCGAGAAGGATCTTTCGACGCACGAAGAAGCGGCCGCCGGCGAAACCCGCCGCACTGCCGGTCGAACGGCCGGGCGCGAAGAGCTCGAAACCACGCGGGTCGAGCTGCGCGTAGCCGAAGAAGAAGGGGCGAAAGCTCATAAGCGATTGCGCCAAGAGTTCGATCGAATCGGCCTGCCCGAACGGATGACATGGGAACAGATTCGGGGCGTCGCGCGCGGGCGGACGAAGCACGAAGCGCATCGTCGACGCGAAGAGCGACGTTTGAAATATCTTAATCAACGCCGTAGCGAACTCGCTTTGATCGCCGATCGCATCTCGCAGCTCTTCACCGAAGCGCAGCTGGAACCCAAGGGAGATCGCCTCGTCGATCACCTTCGCCAACTCAACGGCGAGTGGAAGCGCAACGAAGACTTACTCGAACGTCGCAAGGGCTCGCGCGCACAGTACCGTTCGCTCGATCGACGATTGAAGACGGCCCGACAAGAAACCGCCACGCTCCGCCGCCGACGCAAAGCGTTCTTCCGCTCGCTCGGCGTGAGCAACGAAAAGCAATTGCAACGCCGCCGCGAGCACCTCAAGCGCCGCGACGAGCTCCTCGCCGAACGAGACGGCATCTCGCGTGAAATCGTCGCCGCGCTCGGCCAGCGCGGGAGCGAAGACGATCTGCACGGCCGACTCGAGCAGTACCAACTGCCGCAACTCGAACAACGTTGGACCGAACTTTGCGATCGCCTCGCCGCGATCGACAAACGGCTCAGGGAACTTTACGAAGAGCAAGGCCGGCTGCGGCTCAAGCTCGAACAAATCGCGGCCGATAAGTCGCTGCCGCGAAAGATCTACGAGCTCAATAACGTCGAACGCCAAATCGGTCAAACGCTCGAAGAATGGCAAGAGCTCACCGTCGCTCAACGGCTGCTCGAAGCGGTGCGCAAGAAATACGAAGCCGAACGGCAACCGGAAACGCTGCGTGAAGCCTCGCGCTATTTCGAGCGGCTTACCGAAGGAAAATACAAGCGCGTCTGGACGCCGCTCGAAGCGGGCGTCCTCTTCGTCGACACCGCCGGCGGCGAAAAGCTGTCCGTCGAAGTCCTCAGCCGAGGCACACGCGAACAGTTGTTCCTCGCGCTCCGGCTGGCGCTCGTCGACCTTTATGCACGCCGCGGCAAAGTGATGCCGCTCGTGCTCGACGACGTGCTCGTCAACTTCGATACCCGCCGCACGCGCATCGCCGCGGAACTGCTGCGCGATTTCGCCGGCGATCGACGCCAAGTGCTGCTGTTCACCTGCCACGAACATATCTATCGGATGTTCAAAACTCTCCGAACCGAAGTCCGCCTGCTGCCGGGACAATCGATCATGGAAGAAGACGAAGGTCCGGTTCGCTATGTCGATCGAGTGGTCGAGAAAGTCGTGGAAAAGGTCGTGAAGGTGAAGGAGCCGGTCTACTTGCAATCGCCCGCTCCGGAACCGCCGCCTTCGCTGCCGCTGCCCCGGTTCGATGGAACCGGCGTGTTCCATCTCGCACCCCGCCCTGCTCCGATCGTCGTCCGCGAAGCGCCGAAGCCGGCACCGGTGAAGCCGGTCGTCGTCGAGACTCCGCCGCCGAAGGAGCCCGAGTACGAAGACATCGTCGAAGAGACGCTCGTCGAAGCCCCGGCACGCACGATCTTGCATACGAAGCGCGTCGGCTACCCGATCGTGCCGATGTGGAGCCCAACGACTCCGTTCGCCGAGGCCACATGGCAAGACTCGATCGAAGACGATGAGACCGAGCACGCGGCGACGAACGGGAAGCGGAAGTAGTGGTCAGTGGTCGGTGGTCGGTGATCAGCTAAAAGACTTCGAGTGCCCTTATCATTAGTCATTAGTCATTAGTCCTTCCCCCATGCGTCTCTACATCATTCGTCATGCTTGGGCGGAAGAACCGGGCGATGCGCGCTGGCCGAACGACGCCGATCGGCCGTTGACGGAGTCGGGCAAGAAACGCTTTAAGAAGGTCGTCGAGATCCTCGCGACGCGCGGCTTCGCGCCGGAACTGATCGTCACGAGCCCGTATGTGCGCACTCGGCAGACGACCGAAATCTTGCACGACCATCTGAGCAAGAAGCCGGCCCTCGTCGAATCGGCCGCACTCGCGCCGGGCTCGCGTTTGGCCGACTTGGTCGAATGGACGAACGAACGAAAAGAGTCCGAAATCGCCTGGGTCGGACACATGCCCGACGTCGCTCTGATGACCGCGGCACTGATCGGCGACAGACATACCCTGATCGACTTCGGCAAGGGTGCCGTCGCCGCGATCGACTTCGACGCCGCGCCGGCTGCCGGAAACGGCACGTTGCGTTGGTTCGTCAGTCCGAAGCTCCTGGGCTGCTAAGCACGCGCGTTTTTCGCGCACTGTCCGGCGCGGATCGCGACGTGAATCGCCCGTTTCCACCGGTGCATCTCACCCGCGGTGGGTTGTCCGCGCACCCTCGCCCCCCTAAAATCGGCAATAAGCATTCCCTTCGGCATATTGCCTTTCGCGATTAGTTTTTCCTCATGCCTTTCGATCGACCCGACGAAGACGAACTCTACCAAGAGCACATCCTCGACCACTACGAAGATCCGTATCATCGCGGCCATTGCGCGCATACGACTCACACGCACGAAGACGACAATCCGCTCTGCGGCGACGTCGTGCGGATCGAGCTCGACGTCGACCCGGCCGGCGACAAGGTGCGCGAAGCGTTCTTCAACGGCGACGGCTGCTGCATCAGCCAAGCCTCGGCGTCGATGCTCGTCGAGCAACTCGAAGGAAAAACCATCGACGAGATCAAGCGATTCACTGCCGACGACATGCTCAAACTGTTCGGCGCGAAGCTGACGCCGAACCGTCAGAAGTGCTGCTTGTTGTCCTGGCGCGTCGTGCAACAAGCGATTTATTCTCCCACGACGGAGTCGAATGCGACCGACGGAAAGTCCTCTTAGCCATGACCACGGCGGCCCCCATTCAACCTAAATTCGATCCGGAAACCTTCCGCGCCGACTTTCCGATCCTGCACACGCGCATCCACGCCGACCTCGCGGCATCGCCGCCGAAGATCGGCGTGCCGCTCGTCTATCTCGACAACGCGGCCACGACGCAACGTCCGCGGCAAGTGATCCAGTCGATCGTCGACGTTTACGAGAAGCAATACGCCAACGTCCATCGCGGCATTCACTGGTTGAGCGATCAAAGCACGGATCTCTACGAAGAGTCGCGCGAAACCGTACGGGCCTTCATCAACGCGCCGACGAAGGAAGAAGTCATCTTCACCTACGGCACCACCGAAGGCATCAACCTCGTCGCCCGCAGTTGGGGAGATGCGAACGTCCGAGCCGGCGACGAGATCCTCCTCACCGAGATGGAACACCATGCCAACTTGGTTCCTTGGCAACAACTCGCCGCGCGAACGGGCTGCAAACTCAAGCACATCCCGATCACCGACGACGGCTTGTTGCGGATGGATCTACTGCCGTCGTTGCTCTCGGAGCGCGTGAAGCTCGTCGGGGTCGCGGCGGTGTCGAACGTCCTCGGCACGATCAACCCCGTCGCCGAGATCGTCCGCCAAGCGCACGCCGTCGGCGCGCTCGTGCTCGTCGATGCCGCTCAGAGCGCGCCGCACATGACGACCGACGTTCAAGCCCTCGATTGCGACTTTCTCGTCTTCAGCGGCCATAAGATGCTCGGCCCTTCGGGCGTCGGCATTCTCTACGGCAAGCGCGCGCTGCTCGAAGCGATGCCTCCGTTTCTCGGCGGCGGCAGTATGATTCGCCGCGTGAAGCTCGACAGCTTCGAGCCTGCCGACTTGCCCGCGAAGTTCGAGGCCGGCACTCCGCCGATCGTGCCCGCGATCGGCCTCGGCGCGGCGATTCGCTACTTGTCCGACGTCGGACTCGAAGCCGTACACGATCACGAACGGCTCCTCGCCGCCCGAGCGCATGAAGTGCTCGAAGCGATCGGCGGCGTCCGCTTTCTCGGACCTGCGCCGGCGCAAAAGGCCGGCATCGTCAGCTTCACGATGGCGGCGATGCATGCCCATGATATCGCGCAGCTGCTCGATCGGGCCGGAGTCGCCGTTCGTGCGGGGCACCACTGCACGATGCCTCTGCATAAGCGGCTCGGCATCGCGGCCAGCGCACGCGCGAGCTTCTACTTCTACAACACGCTCGCCGAGGTCGAAACCTTCGGCCGCGCACTGGCCGACGCGCTGCGCATCTTCAAACGAAAATAAAGGGGAGCCGCTATGCTCCAAGTGCGAAGCGAAACCTCACGACGATTGCTTCGCCGTCTCGTCGCCGCTCTCGCCTTGCTCGTTTGCCTGCTCCGTTCGTCGTCGCCGGCGCTGGCCGGAGGTGGCCCGGAAAACGTGCTGCTCGTCGTCAACGAGCGCAGCTGGTCGTCGCTCACGATCGCGAACCACTACATTCGGAATCGCAAGATCCCGCCGCAAAACGTCTTCTATCTGAATTGGACGGACGACAACGAGCGGATCGACGCCGCCACGATGCGCGCGAAACTACTCGGGCCGATCCTCGCCGAGATCGAGCGCCGCCGCCTTACCGACCACATCGACTACGTCGTCTACTCCAGCGACTTCCCGACCCTCATCGATTGCTCCGCCGATGTCGCGCCGGGCACGAAGGTTCCGCCGGTGCTTACGCCGCAAGCCTCGCTCACGGGCGTGACGTTTCTGCATCAGAAGTTCATGGCGCAAAAGCCGGAGTATTTGCTGTTCACGTCGAACGGATATTTTCGCCCGGCGACTGCGACCGACGCCCCCGCCACGCACGGCTTCCGTTCGTGGTACGGCTGGGACGCCGGACACCGACTGCTCGAAGCCGGTGGCGAGCACTACTTACTTGCGGCGATGCTCGGCGTTACCGCCGGTCGCGGCAATTCGACGGACGAAGTGGTACAGATGCTCGCCCGCAGCGCCGAGGCCGACTATTCGCGACCGACCGGCACGATCTACTTCGCCGAGAATTCCGATATCCGCTCGAAGACGCGGCTCCCGCTGTTTGCGAAAGCCGGCGCGGAGATTCGTCGCGAAGGGGTCGCAGCGGAAATCTTTTCAGGCATCGCGCCGACGAACAAAGCCGACGTAGCCGGCGCGATGCTCGGCAGCCCCGACTTTTCCTTGCGCGAGACACGGAGCAAACTCCTACCCGGCGCGATCGGCGAACACCTCACTAGTCACGGCGGCATGCTGAACGAAGGAGCGGGACAGACGCCGATCTCCGAATGGGTCCGCGCCGGCTCGGCTCTCACTTCCGGCGCGGTATGGGAACCGTATGCCGTGCCGCAGAAATTCCCTTCGGCATACATGCATCTGCACTACGTGCGCGGCTGCTCGGCCGGCGAGGCCTATTATCAATCGATCTCCGGCCCTTACCAAATGCTCGTCCTCGGCGATCCGCTTTGTCGACCTTGGGCGCGCCGCGCAACGATCGAAGTCGCGGGCCTGGATTCGACCAAGCCGGCGAGCGGACAGGTCACGCTCGTACCGACAGCGAAGTTCGACGATGGGGACGAAGCCTCGGCATTCGAGCTTTACATCGACGGCATGCTGTTCGGTGCGACTCGGCCGGGAGGAACCTTCACGTTCGACTCGCGCACGCTCGCCGATGGTCGGCATGAGCTGCGGATCATGGCGATCGGCTCCGAGACGATCGAAACGCGGAGCGGCATCGTCGTGCCGCTGGACGTCGTCAACCACGACGGCAAGCTCGCGTTGAAGCGTGTCGGCATCGGCACGGTTCGGTGGGGAGAACGACTCGAAATCGAAATCGAAAACAGCGGATTCGTCGCTCCCGCGAGCATCGTCGTCGCGCAAGGAAGCCGGCTGATCGCGCAATTCATCGACGCGACGTCGCGCAGAATCCGTCTCGATCCGCGGCTGCTCGGCTCAGGGCCCGTCACGTTGCAGGCGTACGCCGTTTCGCAAGCCGGGCCCATCGCGAGCTTCGTTTCTCCGCCGCTTGAGTTGGAGATCGAAGGCAATGAGCCGTTGCCGAAGTTTCCCTTCTCGGGCGAAGAAAAGCTGGAGTCGGGAGCGGCGCTCACGCGCGGCGAGAAGCCCGCGACCGTGATCACGTCGGCGACGTTCGACGATTGCTTGCGCGAAGCGGGAGTCGATCCGGGAGAGAAATTCACGATCGATGGGTTCTTCGAGGTCGAAGAAGACGGAACTTATCAATTCCACGTTCGCCACGGCATGCGCCTCAGCCTGGCGGTCGACGATCGCCCGCTGTACGGAACGGACGCCAAGCACGCGACGCTCGACAATGTTCCGGTCGCGCTTAAAGCGGGCCGACACAAGCTGCAACTGCGCGGCACCGCCGGCGGCGACTTACGGTTGGATATCCGCTTCGGGCTGCGCGGCGTGCAGCGCATGCAGCCGAGCGCGCTGAAACACGCCGCTTCTTAGGCGATCCATTCAGGAATCACATGGCCGCCGACTCCGGTGAGCCGCGCGTCGAGCCCTTGGTTGCGAACCGTGAGCTTGAGATGATCCATGCCGAACAGCGCCAGGAGCGTGGCATGGAAATCGTTGACGTGCACCGGCTTCTCCGTGATCGACCAACCGAGCTCGTCGGTCGCTCCGTAGGTCAGCCCCCCCTTCACGCCTCCGCCGGCCATCCACAAGCTATAGGCCGACGGATGATGATCGCGCCCGGTGATGCCACCCGAGGCGACGCGATTCTCGCCGAGCGGAGTTCGCCCGAACTCGCCGGCGAAGACGACGAGCGTGTCGTCGAGGAGCCCTCGCTGCTTCAAGTCTTTCAACAGCGCGGCGACCGGTTGATCGGCCATGCCGCAGTTGTGGCCGAGCTCGGCATCGAGGTTCGAGTGGTGGTCCCAAGAGGCGTGGAACAAGCTGACGAAGCGGACGCCCCGCTCGATCAAGCGCCGCGCGAGCAAACAGTTGGTGGAGAATTGCTTGTACTGACCGGGCCCTCCGCCGCGGCTGGCTTTCAGTTCCGGCTCGTTGCGATCGATGCCGTAGGCGTCGAGCGTGGCTTGCGTCTCGTCGGAAAGATCGATCAATTCCGGCGCCGCAGATTGCATCCGGAATGCGAGCTCGTAGCTGGCGATGCGGCTCGCGATTTCCGGATCGTGGATCTCGCGAAACCGCTCGGCGTTGAGGTCGCGCATCACGTCGAGCCCTTGCCGCTGCAATGCAGGGGGCAAGCCGGCGGGATTCGTCAGGTTTAAGACCGGCTCCCCTTGATTGCGGAACAGCACGCCCGCATACATCGAGGGAAGAAACCCGCTGGCCCAGAGCGAGGCGCCGCCGCTCGTGCCGCGACCGGCCGAGAGGACGACGTAGCCGGGAAGATTCTGCGACTCGCTACCGAGACCGTAAGTCATCCACGAGCCGATCGTCGGCAAACCGAAAAACGGCCGGCCGGCCAACAGCGACAACTGCGCCGGATGATGGTTGAACTGATCGGTGTGCATCGAGCGGACCATCAGAATGTCGTCGGCGCAGGTGGCGATGTGCGGCATGAAGTCGCTGAACTCCATGCCCGACGCACCATGCTTGGTAAACTTCCGATTCGACCCGAGCAGCACGGCCGATTCTTTTTTGATGAACGCGAAGCGGACGTTCTTCGTCAACGACTCGGGCAACGCCTTGCCGTTGAGCTCGTTGAGCTTCGGCTTCGGATCGTAAAGATCGATCTGGCTCGGAGCCCCTTCGAGAAAGATGAAGATGCACTGCTTCGCCTTCGCGGGAAAATGCGACGTCTTCGGCGCAAGCGGGTCGGGCGGAGCGCCGGCGTTTCCTTTTTCCGGCGATTTCGCGAGGCTCTTGCCCGCGGTGAAACCGTCGCCTGCCATCAGGCCGGCGAGCGCCGCCATGCCCAGGCCGTAGCCGGACTGACCGAGAAACCGCCGCCGCGATTCCCCTTGCACGTGGGCGCGCAGCAGGTCGCCGTCGAGCGATCGATCTGCGCGCGGCGCACCCGCGCGCAAACGCGCAAAGAACTCACGGTCTTCCGGGCACTCATGCATGGGACTATTCCCGAGTAATGAATTCGTCGAGGTTCAGGAGCACGCGGACGGTCGCGGTCCAGGCCGCCGCTTCCGTCGCCGAAATCTTCGCATCGGCGAAACGCCCGTTCATCTTCACCGCTTCTTGCGGGGCGGCTTGATAATACGAGCGGGCATCATCGAGCAGGCCTTGCAAGCGATCGAGCTCGTCGGCTTCGGGGGGGCGCGCCAAGCAGAGCCGCATCGCTTGTGCGAGTCGCGCACGATCGTCGACCTTAGCCGCAGCCGACTTCCCTTTCGAAGCGTCGGCTGCCGGGCCGGCGTCGTTCGCCAGCAGCCGCTTCGCCATCGCTTGCGATGCTTCGACGAAGCTATCGTTGTTCAACAGCGCGAGCGCTTGCAGGGGCGTATTCGAGACCGTTCGATTGACGCAGGTCGTGTTCGCGTCCGGGCAGTCGAAGGTCATCAACGTCGGGTGCGGGACCGTCCGTTTGAAGAACGTATACATGCCGCGGCGATAGCGATCGTCGCCGGTGCTGTCGGTCCAACTGAAACTATTGGCGTAACTCAGCTTCGCCAAATCGGCGGGCATCGGCGGAAACACGCTCGGTCCGCCGATCTTCGCGTTCAGCAATCCGCCGGCGCTCAGCGCCAAATCGCGCACGATCTCACCTTCGACACGGAGCCGATTTTGTCGCGACAACAGCGTGTTTTGCGGATCGGTGTCGACCAGCTCGGGCCGGTGCGTCGAGGCTTGCCGGTACGTGGCCGACATGAGAATCACCTTCAAGAAACTCTTCAACGACCACGGCTTCGCGGAACGATTCACCATCCCGGCGCCGCTGCCCGAGCGAAGCTCCACGGCGAGCCAATCGAGTAGTTCCGGATGCGACGGCACATCGCCCCGCACGCCGAAGTCGTTTACCGTGCGAACGATGCCGACGCCGAACAGCCGAGCCCAAATCTGATTGGCGACGACGCGCGGCGTGAGATGATTTTCGTTGCTCACCAGCCAGCGGGCGAGATCGAGTCGGGAGTAAGGCTTGCCGTCGGCTTTCGGCTTCGGCAACACATGCAACAGGTTCGAGCGCACCTCTTCGGTCGGCGAAAGGAAGTCTCCCCGCTCGAAGCGAAACGTCTTGCGATCGTGCAGCGGGGTCGCGATCGTGCGTACCGGCAGCATCTCCACCTTCGACTCCGTCAGCACCGCTTCGATCTGCGCTTGCAGAGTGCGGACCTTCTCATCTTGATCCGCATAGTGATCGAACAGCGTTTCCTTCATCTTCGCGACGCGCTTCTCGGGATACATCTTCAGCGCCGTAGCGACATCGAACGGGATGTGCAGTTCCGCGGCATCGCCCGTCAGCGCTTGCAACCGGAAGCGGCCGAGCGTGCGACTTTCGCCGTACGACTGTTCGAGCTCGATCGCGACCCGCTCGCCGGCGGCCAGCGTCAGGGGAGCCATGAACCGCACCTGGAGGTAGTGCGTGTTTTTGAACTTCGGCCCGAGATGCCAGCCTTTCTTCTTATCCTTGTCCGCTTGCTTAGCCTTGTCCGTTTTCTTAACGGCAGTCGTGCCGAGTACGTCGGCCGCGAAGAAGCCTGCGTCGATCGCGTCGGCCGTGGCCCGTTGCAGCGTCAGCGGGCGGAGTTTCTTTCCTGACGCATCAATGATCTCGGCCCGAACGCCGGTGACGACGAAGCCGCCGTCGACCGAGAGGCCGGCTCCCTTGGCCGGCAGTTCCGGGTCGGGAATCGCATCCAAGCGCAGGCCGGTAAGCCCCGCGAGTTTCGACTCGAAAGTGAGCGTGTAGCTGTCGGTCGACGGCGCTGCGGTCTTAGGCAACTCGGCGCGATACGATCCGTCTTTCTGTTTGGCAAACTTCAAGCCGCTCGTTGCTTTTACGTTCGCGACCTCCAGCGGCTCGACCTTGAGCGGCGTATTCGGCAGCGCCATGATAAGCTTGCGTTGCTCGTCTTCCCACTTCAGCTCCGCCGGCGCGATCTCTCGCTTCCGCGCTGCGAGCGATTCTTCCAACGGGATCAACTTTCGCTCGAGCGCCGCGAGATCGCTGCGTTGCATCGGGAGCTTCGTGAGCGCTTCGTCGGCGCCGTTGAAGAACGCGAACATCTGATAGTATTCGGTTTGCGAGATTTCGTCGTACTTGTGGTTATGGCACTTCGCGCAGCCGAGCGTGAGCCCGAGCCAAACGGTGCCCAGCGTGTCGGTTCGATCGAACACGGCGTTAATGCGATACTCTTCTTGGTCGACGCCCCCTTCTTCGTTGGTGAGCGTTTGGCGATTGAACGCCGTGGCGATCTTTTGGCTCGTCGTGGCTTTCGGCAGCAAGTCGCCGGCAAGTTGTTCGATCGTGAACCGGTCGAACGGCACGTCGTCGTTCATCGCGCGAATGACCCAATCGCGATAGACATACGCGTCGGGCCGAGCGCGGTCTTTCTCGTAGCCGTCGCTATCGGCATAACGGGCCATGTCGAGCCAATGCCTACCCCAACGCTCGCCGAAGTGAGGCGACGCGAGCAGCCGGTCGACGAGCCCCTCATAAGCCGCCGACGATTTATCCGCCACGAACGCCTCGACCTCTTCCGGCTTCGGCAGGAGTCCTAACAAGTCGAAGTAGAGCCGTTTGATCTGGACCGTGCGCTCGGCTTCGGGCGACGGACGGATCCCCTTCGCTGCGAGCTTCGCCGCAACGAACGCATCGAGCGGACTGCGAATCGCCGCCGCTGCGGCGACCTGCGGCACGGCCGGCGCAACCAGCGGTCGATAGGCCCAATGCGTTTGATATTCGGCCCCTTCGGCGATCCAGCGCCGGAGCTTGGCGATCTCCGTTGCCGAAAGCGATTTGCCTTCCGGCGGCATGCGCACGTCTTGGTCGTGGCTGGCGACGCGCCGCAGGAGTTCGCCGGCCTCGGGCTTCCCGGCGACGATGCTTACCGCACCGCTTGCGAGTTTGTCGAGCGCCGATTTACGGTCGGTCAGGTTCAAGCCGGCCTCGGCCTTATCGGGTCCGTGGCAGCGAATGCAATGCTCGGCCAACAGCGGCTTGATGTCGCGCGAGAACTCGACGGGCGGTTCGCTCGGCTTCGCTTTTTCCTGGGAGCGACTTACGGCTAGCTCGACGGCCGAGGAGCGCGAGAGCAGCAATGCCGCATCTTGTTCGACGACGAGCGCCACGCTCGCAGCGCAGCCGACCACGATCCATGCGCCGACGACGATACGCAGCCGATAAGGCATCTGCGGAACTCCTAAGGAGGCGGGAATACCGGAGGGTCAGCCACCGCCGAAAAGGAAGGCGGGAACGAAGGTCGATCGTGGCGGTGCAGGAGTGCTAGGCCGGTGAATTCATTTTGCGGTCGACGAGCCCGAACGTCAAGCAGAGATTGCCGTGCCGATTTCCCTCGGCGGCTCACTCCGCTCCGGGAAATTTGTGATATAAAGCCCGCTTCGGAGCCGTTTTTCGCGCCCACAGGAATACGCCATGTCCGACTCGCTTCGCACGCGCATTTTCGACGCCCTCGATTCGCTCACGATCGTCGATCCCCATACGCACATCAATGCCCACTCGCCGGCTTCGACGACGCTCGTCGATATTCTCGGCTACCACTACTACACCGAGCTCGCGCACTCGGCCGGCATGCCGAAAGCAGCGATCGAAGAGCCGGGCCTCGACCCGAAGGAGAAGACGCGAAGAATCATCGAGAACCTCGCGCCGCTCGACAACACGATTCAATACAGTTGGTTCATCGAGATCGCGCAGAAATTCTTCGGGTTCGCCGACGACCGCGTGACGCCGGACAACTGGGAGCAGCTATACGACACGGCCGCCAAGAAGATGCAAGCCGGCGATTGGTCGCAACAGGTGCTGAAGCAAAGCAAGCTCGAAGCGGTATTTCTAACGAACGACTTCGACGACCCGCTCGCAGGGTTCGACACGCAGACCTATGTGCCGTGCCTGCGAACCGATGATTTGGTATTTCATCTCGGCAAGCCGGAGGTGCGCGCGCGGCTTGAGAAGGCGACCCAAAGTGCGATCGGCTCGGCGGCGCAGCTTCGTGCGGCGATCGGCTTGTTGTTCCGACATTTCAAAGCGCGCGGCGCGCGGGCCTGCGCGATTTCGCTTCCTCCGGACTTCGCGCCGACGAAAGTCGCAGCGGCGACCGCCGATCTCGCCTTGCAGGCAGTTCTCAAAGACGGCGTGAATGCCGATGCCGCGCGACGGCGCGACCTGTCGAACTTCGTCTTTTGGACGCTGGCCGAATACTGCGTCGAGTTCAAGCTGCCGTTCGATCTGATGATCGGTGTGAATCGGGCCGTGTATCCCGGCGGCGTGTTTCAGGGGATGGACTTGTACGACAGTCGGGTTTCGCTGATTCAATACAAAGAGCTGTTCAATGCCTTCCCGGCGGTGATGTTTCCGATCTCGGTGTTGGCGAGCGTCACGAATCAAGAACTGGTCAGCTACGCTTGGATTTTTCCGAACGTCGCGATCAACGGCCACTGGTGGTACTCGAACACGCCGACCTACATCGAGCACGACGCCGCGGCGCGGCTCGAAGCGGTGCCGCGCACGAAGAACGTCGGCTACTACAGCGACATGTATAAGCTGGAATTCGCGCTGCCGAAGTTCGCGATGTATAAGCGGATCTTGGCGAAGATCTTGGCCGAGCGCTACGTGGTCGATCGAAATTGGAGCGAAGAGCGCGCGATCGCGCTCGGCACGGAAGTGCTGCGAGACAATACGCGGCGGATCTTTTATCGCGACTAAGTGCGATTCGATTCGCTGCCGCGCGCATTAACGTAGCAGGCACGTTCCACGTGCCGTAGCCACATGCGCCATTCGAGCGCGACGCACGATCGCGACACGTTCAGCTCCGTTCAATAGCCCCGAATGCATATCCGGGGCCGCAGCGTGATGATCGTTCCGTATCGTTCGTGGCGGACGGCACGTGGAACGTGCCTGCTACGTTGAAGACTTGGCCCAATTCTTCGCGTTGAATCTCACCGCGTGTCGTGCGATGTTGAGTCGTGTGAGGAGACGCGACTCCGACCTCCGGTAGGTTTCGACGCGTTGCAATAAAATGCGACGACGAATCGCGATGGGGAATTTTTAGCTTCGGCTGCGCCGCTTGTCGCCGCCGGGGCTGGAACGAATCGAGCGCTAAACTCGGTCCCTTGCGACGATGGTCGATCGCGCGATTGCCGAAAACGAACGTTCGATGTCTTCTTCCGGCTTGCGGTGCGTAAGAAATTATGCCTCGCGATCCTCGGTCGTCGTGCGTTCAGGCGAGACGCACGACGACAACCAACGAGGATCGAAACTTGCACGATGGTCTTTGCGAGGTTGCAACATCGCAGAGAACGCTTCGTCGCTATGGGCGTCGTCCGGTGCGTCGTCGCCTGAGCCAGTCTTGCTTCAAATGAAGCAAGCCGGTTCGGGCGGAATGCTCTGCGCAGAGAATCGTTTGACAAGATGCCCCAGCCCGCTCGGGCGACGACGCACGAATGTTTTTCAAGTCGCAAGCCGGCGCGATTATGGCTGTGCTTTGTTTAAGTAGCAGGCACGTTCCACGTGCCGTCCGCCACAGTTGATACGGAACGATCGTTGCGGTGCGGCCCCGGATATACATCCGGGGCTATTGAACGGAGACTGCGTGCGTCGCGATGCTGCAATTAGCTTTAGCGATGCACGTGGCTACGGCACGTGGAACGTGCCTGCTACTTTAGCGAGCTAAGACGCCGTTGCGGCCGAAGCGGTAGGTCATGCCGAGGCCGACCCAATAGCTTTGCACTTTCACCGAGGTGTACTGCCCCGTCGAGCCCGACTCGGGGAGCATGCCGCCGGCGAAGAGGTCGAGATCGAGGCCCGGCTTCAGGTCGACGATGCCGATGCCGCCCGAGATGCGGTTCTGATTGATCAACGCGAATTGCGATTGCACATACTCGACCGCCGCGATGCCTTGAGCCAGAGTGCCCGGAGGAACGACGCCGCCGACGGCGGCGCCTGTGATCGGCTTCACGGGATTTTGCGCGTAGACGTAGCCGGCTCGGAGCCGCAGCCGGTTGTAACTATACTGCGAGCCGAATTGAAAGACCCATTGATCGCGATAGACCGAGCTGAAGAGGTCGGCCCGTTCCCAATTTTTGTACAAGATATCCATCGCGAGCAGCAGCCTGCCGTCCAGGAGTCGCGTGTTGGCGATGCCGAAACCGACGTTCGACGGGAGCTCCATTTGTACGTTGCGCGTAGTCTGGAAAGTGCCGTCGAACGCTTCAAAGCTGATCGCATTGCGAAAGTTGAAATGCTGCTTCGTTTGCCAATACACGCCGAGCGACGTGGCATCGGTGAGAGCGTAGTTCGCGCCCAAGCCGCCGCGGATGCCGTAGGCTTGCGCCATCGCGCTGTTGCCGACGAACGGCCCGTCGAAGTAACCGGTGCCGAGCGAGAAGTTCGTGCCGAGCGAAAGGCGATCGGTCAGCTTCACGCCGAAGGCCGACGTCATTTCCAAGACCAAGATGCTCGAGCTCGCGCGATTGCTCGCCGGGATGCCACGAAAGTCGACCCCCGCGCCGGCGTTGGAGATGAGCCCGAAACCCATCGTGGCATCGGCGCCGAGCACTTCGAGTTGCCGGCTCAAGCCGATGTTGGCGACGGCGACGCCGGGCGTTTGCGACTTTCCGGAGAACGGCTCGACGTTCGGAACCCGCAGGCTTCCGGTCTGATAGAGATCGTAGGTCGCTTCGGCCCAGCCGCCGCCGAACTGGAATTGCGAGCCTTGGAATTGGGTCAGCGTCGCGGGATTGGCATTCAGGCCGGCGAGCAATTCTTGCGGCCGAGTATTGCCGACGCCTCCCATGCCGCCCGATGCCGGCAGCAGGTTGTTGTGGAGTTCGACGCCGAACGGCTGCGCCTGCGCCGCGCTCGCGACTATGAAGAGCCCGACGACGGCCAAGACGATGCTTCTGAGAGGGTGACGCATGGTGCTTCTCGGTTATGCGGTCGAGCGCCGTCGGGCGCGGGCGCGCTGCGGCGGCGCTGCGACCTGGCCGGCGATACTGCATGCCGCGATCGTGCCGTCGGTACGGTTTTTTCTAGGGACGCCGATTATGAGAATCGACATCGCCGGCCGAAGACGAAAAAAATACCGCGGCGCGGGAACCTTCGGCAGGACCGGAACAGATTAACACCGGTGAGCCGTGAACGACGAAGGCCTTAAGCTTATGCACTCATCAAATCTTCGGCACGGTAAACGGCCGAACCGGCACGCCGCCGCCGGTACTCGGAGGCGGGTTCGGGTTGTAATACGTCGGCACCAGGTCGACGCCGAAGCCCCGTTTCAATTCGAAGTCGGCCCGAGTCGCCCAGGGAGTTCCCGCGTATTCGACCATGATCGCTTTGAGCATCGCGGTCGATTCCTCGACGAGCGGCTTCGTGGTCTTGTCCGCTACGGTCTTGCCCCGTTCGTTCATTTGCCAGCCGCCGTGCGCCTTGCTCGGCGTGGCCGGATCGACGGCCTTCGGGTTCGTTCGAAACAGCGTGAGGTACGCCCCATACTCGAAGACGCGCGCCTTATAGGCGATGAGTTGCGCGAGGATCAAATCGTAGTGGGCTCGCCACCGGGGCGACTTTTCCCGATCGCGAAACTTCCGCGCGTCGCGCAGCGCCTTTTCGGCGATATTCAGATACTCGACGTAGCGTTGGGCCTTGGCGAGTTCCACGTCGACTTCTCTGGCGAATGCCGCGCGATCGGCGCTGAAGCCTTGCCGGAGGTTGATGTGCTGCGCGATCTCCGGACGATACGGATTCAAGTCGTTGATGACGCGCCAGATGATGGCGTGGACCGGCGCATACTCGCGATCCTTCGCATAGGCATCGCGGCTGCGGAGGTCGGGCAAGTAAGGGCGCATCTGCTCGAAGTCGAAGACCGTGGTGTCGCGACGAAACACGGCCGCTTCCGGCGTAGGAAGCATCATGAACATGCCTCCGGTTTCTCGCGCCATGCGCACTTGCTCGTACGGCCCGAAGCCGCTCGGATGGGCATCGGTACGTTTGTTGAAACCTTCGGTTTGCAGCATCTCGACGAACGGCGTTTCCGGGCCTCGTTCGACCGGCACGACGAAGTTGCGCGTGATGGATCCGCCGCCGACCGCGGGAATGGTGACGGGCCAGTTCATGTGGGCGTAGGGATAACCGAACACCGCTTCGCGTCCGAGCACGTAGACCGAGGCTTTGGCATCCTTACAGACCGCGATCGCCGGTTCGAGCGTGCTGATATTGTCGTTTTGGTTTCCGCTTTCGTCGGTCACGAGCACGACCATCATCTGCCGACCACCGCCGACATTCGCAAACTGACGGAACCCGGCGACGGCCCTGCCGATCGCGGTGCAGGTGAACTCTTCGCCCGATTCATCGACCGGCACGGCATCGATCGCCTTGCGAATGTCTTCCATCAGGTTCGTCGGGCGTTGGGTATGGACGGCGAAATCCTTCCCGAAACTGACGACGCCG
Source organism: Planctomycetia bacterium (assembly GCA_021413845.1). Taxonomy (NCBI): domain Bacteria; kingdom Pseudomonadati; phylum Planctomycetota; class Planctomycetia; species Planctomycetia bacterium. The sequence continues at coordinate 33,774 of JAIOPP010000005.1, forward strand.
GTCAAGAGCGAGTCCCCTTTTACGGTCGAAGACAGTCCGAGCTCGGTGTACACCTTCTCCAGGCGTTCGCGGATATCCTTTTGATCGTCTTTCATCGAGAGAGATTGGTCGAAGACCCACACGACGAGGACCTTGCTGCGCGCCAAGCGATTGAGAATTTCTTGCGTGAGCAGGTCCATCGCTTCGCCGTATCCTTCGACCGTAGTGAGCGCTTCGCCGAGCGTACCTTGCGGCACCGCGGAGGCGAAGCTCGCACCGGTCGTCGTGAACACGTTCGCGGCTCCGACATCGACCTTCACCGACGTCATCCGATCGACCACCTTGGTATTCAACTTCGGCGGCGCGATGGCGGTCGCGAGGGTCACGCCTTGAATACCACCGCCGGCGGTCGCAGGCGAGGAAGCGGCATTAAGTTGGGTCGCCGGCTTGAGATCGGTTTGCAGACGCTGAACCACTTCCTCGATCGGCCGCTCGTTCACCGTGGCTTCGATGATCTTGATTTCCGGACGATTGATTCCCGGCGTCATCATCAGGCCGAGGAAAATGAGCAGGAGCAAGTGAAACACGGTCGACGATGCCGCGGCCGCGAAGCCGTGCAGCAACGTCCGGCTCACTTGTGCTCCCGGCGCTTCGCGAGCCGCGTCGTCGGCCGGAGCTTGCTCTTGCGCGGCGGCCTCGGCTTGCGCCGGAGCAGCAGGCTGCTGCGCGGGGGCCAGTTGCGGGGCAGTTTGTTGCGGTGCGGCTTGTTGCGCGGGTGCTTGACGCGCCGCTACATGCGGCGGCATAGGAGGGAGCGGCGGCGGAAGCGGCGCGGACTCTTCGACGACGTCGGCCGTGTACAAAGTCGGCGTGTAGATCTCGTCGCTCGGGGAGGACGGAGTTTGGCCGCCGGCGGCAGGCTGAGCCGTGCCGACGATCTCGGCCTTGAGCGTCGAACCGCTCCAGGTTTCAAGAGGCATCGAATCGCTACTCACGATTAGTCCCTCATCGCAGTGCGAACTTGCAGCGCCGTTCGCGATAGATTTCGATCGTTTGGTTCCGGTCAAACGACAGCGAATTACTATAATCGAAAATTAAGAGTAACACCTATGCCGGCGACAAAAAATGCGTTCCGGACCGGAACGCCGGCGACAGGTAAACGGCCTCGGACGGGCAACGGTCCGGCCGGGCGAGAGGCCCCGATTCGGGCCGAAAATGCGGTGCCTATGGCCGAAACCTCGCTAACTCTCGGCCTGCCGGGCATGAAAGCCTACGGAAGCGGCCGAGCGTTTACGCGACCGGCCCGAGAGACCTTCGGCGATTAGCGAAAGTCGATCTCGGCAGCATCGAGCGGGCTCTTTGCTTTCTTCGCGACGACGACTTTCTCCCGGTTCGGCGCTTGCGCGCCCGCCAGGATCGTCTCGCGAATCAGGCGCGGATGCGCATCCGGAGTCAGCGGCTCGAAGTTCCAGACGTAGTACGTGTGTCGATCGGAACTATACACGCCGACCGTGACGGGATACTGGGTTTCATCGGTGAAGCGATAGTGTCGCGTCATCGATTCCTTCCAAACTTCCAACGCTTTCTGAGCCAACGGTACGGTATAACTCCCGAAGGCTACCATCCGGAGCGGAGTGCCGGGCCGAATCGCGTCCAAGCGATTCTCCACGGCCGATTCTCCGATCGAGGTGTAATCGAACCGCTTATCGTAGATGGCCCGCAAGCAGTCGAAGGTAAAGGTGTGATTGTCGCCGGCCAGATCGACTCCGAGATCTTCGATGGCGACGAGCGGACCTCCCGCGTTGGCTTCGCTCCAAAACCATTCGGCAAACGAGCGGTGTAAATAGTCTTCACGAAATTTGAAGGGGTGGACGATGCTGAACACCCCCTGCCCGACTCCCAATACCGCAAGCGCGACCAGCACGCCGGTCGCGTTGCGCATACGATGCTTCTCGCTCCGAATCGCAGCGATCGAAACCGCGATCCCTTGCCCGAACAACACACACACGAAGGGAGCCCAGTATTGCTGCAACCGTTCGCCGGCGGCATAGGGATAACGATGCAAGACTGCGGCGATGAAGCCCAATGCCATGGTCCCCAGAGCGATGCCGACGAAGAGGCGGCCGACTTTCGTTTCGTCGTTGCGGCGCCAAAGCGAGACGCCGCCGATCGTGCAGAGCACGGCTTGCACGATCGAGCCTCCGTCTTGTCCGCCGAGCGGATAAGCGAGCGCCTCGCCCGTATGCGTACGGACGAGCCACACGAAGAATTGCCAAGGTTGCGTCCACGACGGAGGAAAGCCCTCCGCCCAAAAAAACTGCATACTTTCGCCGACTCCGTTTCCCGTCGCCGACGAGATTCCGATGAACAGGCCGAACGCCGCGAGCAGCGCCACGTTGTATGCGATAAACGCCGTGACGATCTCGCGGTCGCGACGACGCCACACCTCCGAAACCAAGGCCAAACTGATTCCGCCGGCGACGAACACCGCAGTGAAGGACAGCGCCTGCGCCACGACGACGCACGGAGCCAGGAACCACAACAGGCGCGCACGTTGCGAATCGTTCCACCAACTCAAGGCGGGATACAACAGCAACGCGGCCGCGAGCAAATCCGAAGCATAAGGCTTCACTTCGGCGGAGTGGCGAATCGGAAAGTGAGACACGGCCAACACGGCGACCGCGAAGACCAAAGCCCATCCCTGCACGACGCGGCCGGCAACGTAGCGAAACAAGACGAGGCCGCCGATCCCCGCGACGAGCGAAAAGGCTCGCAACGAGTATTCAGAAACCCCGAAGAGTTGGATCGCGGCCCGTTCGATCCAGAGATACGAGAGAGGTGCGACTTGCGTGAGCCCGAGCGGCCGCATCAAGTCGAGATAGCCGCGCTGAATGAGATTAGACGTTAATAAAGCTTCGTCTCCCCAGAGCGGAAACGGAACTAAGAACTTGAGCAAACGAAGCCCGATGCCGAGCGCGAGAAAGCAAAGCAACAGTCGCCGGAGCGTAACCCAGGAGCGAGGTTCGTCATGAACCGGCAACTCGAAACTCGCATTGCGAACCAGGCCTTGGTGGGCGATCGAATTCATGGCGCAGCGGTCCGAAGAATCAAGGAAGTTGCTCGTAGCCGGCGAGCACGCAACCTGGGGGCATGCCGGCACCTTGAGGGCGGCAGACTATATCGCCGAATCGAGGCCGCAAAAAGATCAATCGCAGTCGATCTCGAAGCCTCTCGAAGCGGCTCGAAGCCTTTCAACGGCGAAGCGCGCGATGACAGCACGCCCAGCGGCGCGCCATCGAAGAAGCGGAAGCGCATTGCGAGAACAAACCGATTGCCGGCAGCGCAACGCATCGTGGCCGCACGTGAATCAGCGAGAGCCGAGTTGCCGGCTACGCGTTACTTCTTCTTGGCTTTCGTTTTCTTCGCCGGCTTCTCGTCGGCAGCGGGAGCCGCGTTGGAAACGGGGCCCAACAGCCGAACTTGGGTCTGCGAAGCGCCCCACCAATCTTGCGGCCTTCCCTTCGGAAACTTTTCCAAAAGATAGGAGAACCGACATTGGTTGTGCGGGTCGACGAACGCGCTCCGCGCTACCAGCAGCACATCTTGCGGGTGCGGCAAGAAGCAATTATGCGCCCACTCCGAACGAGCCGTGAGGAACTCGAATCGGTCGCCGTTCTTCAGCGACTCGATCGTCACGACTTGATTCACCATTCGCATAGCGCATGTCCTTAATCTGCTAAGACCGTTGAACTCGAACGGAGTGCTGCCCTCAGCACAGCCGCTGGGAAACGGCGCCGCTTCGTCACTGATGGGGAGCAGGAAGCGGTCCTGGCGCAGTCCCTTTCGCCGGATCGCTTCCCTCCATCTTACACGCACGGAGCACCTTTTACAGCGCTTGCGATTTCACGAATATCGCTACTGCGGTTCTCGAAGCACATCGAAAGAGTATTCAAGAAGCATTGCGCTACAGCGAGCGCCGACCATAAACCAACGAGGAAGCACTGCTCAAACTCTATTTAATTGCCAAGCGCAGACCGGTCTGATATCGATAATAGCCGATCGGTGTTCCGCCTTGTTGATCGCCTTTCCCGCCTCCGCGTCTCCGCTCGCTCGTTCCTGCCGTAGAAGTCGCAGCCCTTGGTTTCTTATTGAGGGACGTTCCCATGACGATGTTGCGCATGCTCGGTAGTCCGCGCCGTTGTTGCGACGGCGTCACACGGCGCGAAACTTTGGCCGCCGGCGCGCTGACGTTCTTAGGCGGTTCCTTCAACCTGCCGAGCTTGCTGGCCGCCGAACGATCCGGCGCGCTGCGCGCTCCGAAAGCCAAAAACGTCATCGTGCTCTATCTGCTCGGCGGGGCCGCCACGCAGGACATGTACGACCTGAAGCTCAACGCACCGTCGGAAGTGAAAAGCGAGTTTCAACCGATCGCCACCGACGTGCCGGGAATTCAAATCTGCGAACACCTGCCGCGCACGGCGAAGTGGATGCATCGCACCGCGCTCATCCGGTCGCTCAACCACAACGGCGGTTGCCACAACTGCCTGCCGAGCTACACGGGCCACGAAGCGACGATGCCCGACCAAAACCCGCGGGCCAGCGATCCGCCGAGCATGGGTTCCGTTTGCGAATTTCTCGACGGCCGCACCGACCCCAACGGAGTGCCGTCGTATGTCTACATGCCGAACTGGCTCGGCTGGGGTCAGAACTTTCGCCGCGCCGGCCCTTACGGCGGCTTCCTCGGCAAGCGCTACGACGCCTTCACGACCGAATGCGAACCGAAGATCGATGCCGGCGAGAGTCCGCTTCCCGGCAAACCTTCGATGGTGCGGGGCGTGCCGATGTTGCCCAACAGCGCGCTGCCGACCGAAATCACGATCGATCGCTTCAACCTTCGCAAAGACCTGCTGCGCCAAATCGACGAAGAACACCGACGGCTCGAGAAGTCGGGTGAGGCCGAGCGCTATAGCCAAATACAAAAACAAGCGTTCGGCGTACTCGGAGCGTCGAAGTTGTCCGACGCGTTTAATCTCGCGAAGGAGCCGCCGATGCTCGTCGAGCGCTACGGCAACACGCTCTTCGGCAACAGCGCGCTTGTGGCTCGGCGGTTGATCGAGCGCGGCGCACGGTTCGTAAACGTGACGTTCGATCTCTACCACACCACGCCCGGTATGCTCGACTACGATGCCTGGGACACACATCGCAAAAACTTCCCGATTCTGAAAGACAACAAGCTGCCGATCTTCGATCAAGTCTATTCCGCGCTCTTAGAAGACCTGGAGTCGCGCGGGCTGCTCGACGAAACGCTGATCCTCGTCACCAGCGAGATGGGCCGCACGCCGAAGATCAACAACTCCGGCGGGCGCGACCATTGGACCCACTGCTACGGCTCGATGTTCGCCGGCGCGGGCATCAAGGGCGGTACGGTCGTCGGAGCCTCGGACGCAACGGCGGCGTTCGTCAAAGACCGGCCCGTCAGCACTACCGAAGTTTGCGCGACGGTCTACGAGTTGCTCGGAATCGGGCCCGAGACGCGCGTGCCGGATCGCTCCGGCCGGCCGCACTTCGTGACGATGGGTGCGAAACCGATTCACGAGCTCATGGAGTGAACCAGGTTCGAGGTACGATGGAACGCATGCGCGAGAACCTGCGACCACTCACGATCGACGACTTGGACGCCGTCGAACGCATTCAGCGGGAAGCCTATCCTCACTACCATCTGGAAGCGATCGCGGTCTTCGCCGACAAACTGGCACGCTATCCCGCAGGCTGCTGGGCCTACGAGACCGAGGGAAGCGTCAGCGGTTATCTATTCTCGCATCCCGCCTTACTCTCGAACCCACCGAAGCTCGATCGCCTCTTGGAGCCCCAGGTCGAGATACCGGATTGCTACTTCATTCACGACAAAGCGGTGCGGCCGAGCCATCAGGGCCAAGGTGCGGGACGCAAGCTCATCACGACCGCGTTCGCACATGCGGCATCGCTCGGCCACGCGACTCTTGCGTTGGTAGCCGTTCAAAACTCTCGCCCCTACTGGGAGCGCTACGGCTTCAGCGCCGTCTCCGACCTCGAACCGGCCGTAAGCGCAGTCCGAGAATCCTACGGCCCGGCGGCTCACTACTTGGTTCGCCGAAGCTAAATAGAATCTGGCCCGTAGATTTGCTGCGGGCGAGTTCTATTTAGTTCAGATTCTTGTTAACTGAAATCTCAATCGTGTCGAGACGCGGAGAGACGAGAAGCGATTCTAAGACATGAGGGTCCGGCGGTTTCGTGATGTGGTAGTCGAAGCCTGCTTCTTGCGACTTTTTGCGATCGGACTCCTGGCCGTAGCCGGTCAACGCCGCGATGACGATGCCGCTTGAGAGAGGATCGGCCTTAATCGCCCTGGCGACCTCGTAGCCGCTCATGCCCGGCAAACCGATATCGAGGATGATGATTTCGGGTCGAAAGCTTTTCACGACCTCGAGCGCACTCGGTCCGTTAAATACCGTTTGGACGTCATGATCCCACGCCTTGAGCAACGAACTGATCGTGCCCGCCGCGTCGACGTTGTCGTCGACGACTAAGATCTTGCGCTTGGTCGTGCGGGCCTGCTGCAACGAAAGAGACGACTTCGATACCGGGACGGATGTTTGCGAGATCGGCATGTGAACGATGAATTCGCTTCCTTTCCCGATACCTTCGCTCGTCGCGACGACTCTGCCGCCGTGCATTTCCACGATTCGTTTCACGACGGTGAGACCGATGCCCAAGCCTCCCTGCGAACGAGCCAAAGAGGTATCCGCTTGCACGAACAGACTGAAGATCCTGGGGAGCACCTCCGGAGCGATTCCCAGTCCGGTATCTTTGACGCGAATCAAAGCTTCGTCTCCCTGACGCTCGACCGAGAGCCAAACTCGGCTGGGCTTGTCGGTGTATTTCGCGGCATTGACCAGCAGGTTACTCACCACCTGCGCGAGACGAACCGCATCGGCATCGACGACGATCGGTCTCGCCGGCAGGGATAACATCAGCTCGTGCCCGCGCGCATCGATGGCCGGCTGCGTCTCTTCGACGGCCCGCGCGATCACCATCGCCAGCTCCACCGGCTCCTTTTGAAAACTCATCTTTCCGGTCACGATGCGGCTCACGTCCATCAGGTCGTCTACGAGTCGCACCAAGTGAGAAAGCTGCCGTTCCATCAAGGCGGTCGTTTGTTGCAGAGCCGCATCGTTGCTTCCCTGCAACTTCAATAGCTGTAGGCCGTTGCTGATCGGAGCCAACGGGTTTCGCAGTTCGTGAGCCAACATCGCCAAGAATTCGTTCTTTTGACGATCGGCGACTTCCAACGCCGTAACCTTTCGCTTCTCCGTGAGATCGCGGGTGAGCTTCGCGAAGCCGATATGGCGTTGCCGATCGTCGAAGATCGCGGTAATGACGACATTCGCCCAGAACAACGAGCGATCTTTTTTTACGCGCCAGCCCTCATCTTCGACGCTGCCGAATTCCAATGCTTCCTTCAATTCGCCGGCGGGCTTGCCCGCCGCGACGTCTTCGGACGAATAGAAGCACGAGAAATGTCGGCCGATGATCTCGCTCGCCGTGTACCCCTTAATACGATGCGCGCCGGCATTCCAACTCGCGACTTTCCCCTCGCTGTCCAACATGAAGATCGCATAGTCTTTGACTCCATCGACGAGCAAGCGAAAACGCTCTTCGCTCAGCCGTAATTCCTCCTCGGCTTTCTTGCGCTCGGTGAGGTCGCGCGTGATTTTCAAGAATCCGCGAACCGTTCCGTCGGGATCGAGCAGCGCGGAAATCACGACATTCGCCCAAAACCGCGTGCCGTCTTTCCGCAAGCGCCAACCTTCGTCCTCGAAGCGCCCATCGCGAACCGCACGCCTCAGCTCTTCTTCAGGCCAGCGGGTAGCGATCGCCTCGGGCACATAGAACCGAGAAAAATGCGAACCGACGATTTCCTTTTCCTCGTAGCCTTTGATTCGAGCCGCACCGGCATTCCAACTCCTGACGATTCCGCCGGGACTGAGAAGGAAAATCGCATAGTCGCGCACACCTGCTACTAATTGCGCAAAATGCTCTTCCATGTCGCGTAGTTGACCACCGTTCCCGCCTTCGCTTCCGTTCGCCATGGAGTCGCTCCGAGCTGGATGTAAGCTCTAAGCGTAGATGCGCAGCGCGACCGCGTCAAAGAACGGCTCTCGCGCGTGATCGATGATCGCGCAGCAAGAACGATTATCTCTCAGTTCCAAGATCTAGATCTCTTCCCCAAGAACAGGAAGCCGCCACGGATCGACCCACACATGGCGAGAGTCGACATCAAGCGCGACAAGATCTACGCCGGCAGATCGGAAGAAGACCAGGTGATCGCCGACTTCACCGAGGCGATCCTCTCACCTAGTCCGAACGGATCGCGCTAGAGACTTCGTAAGATCGCTCTAAGGTGCCACGATCTCGAAGTGGTAGGAGACGGAGTTCGGGCCGGGAGGCATGCTTCCGCCGGAGATGGAGTTGTTTTCGCCGTAGTGGCGGAACTCGAACACGAGACGATACTTTCCCGGAACGAGGCCGGCGATCGTCTGTTGCGAGACCGTGTTAGTGTCGAACTTTCCGGGGGTGATCTGCTGGCGACCGTTGATCTGGTAGCTCGAAACGCTATAGAGATTGCCGTTTCGCGTTCCGTTCTGCGAAAGGCTGGGGATCGTTTTCGGGCCGTCCAAGCGTTCGATCCACCGGCTGACGAAACCGATGATCGGAAAACGGAACGTCGCATTGGGATCGTTATTCGGCGGCACCATAAATGGTTCCGAATTGAAGTTCACGAGCTCGACTTGGAACGGAAAGCCTCGTCCTTCCGGAATTCTCACCGGCTGATTCGCCGCGGGCTGCACGCCGAGGCACATTTTCATCGCGCTGAAAAGATTGTATCCGGAAACCGTGATCGTCACTTTTTGCTCTTTGCGATCCTTCCCGCGCGTGAGGATGAAATCGACTTCGTAAGGGCCTGCCGAGGTCCCTTCGGGGGCCATGATCGGCACGAACAATTGTCCGTTGTCGGCGCGGATGCCGGTCGGCAAGGCGCGAATGGTTTTCGGCAAGGTTCGGATGACGAGTCGCGTGCCGGTCGGCAAGCCGGTCATGGGGACCGTGCCGATGGAAACGGGCATCGCCAGGCCCGACATGAAAGTGAGTTCCGGATTCAATTGAATCTTCGCCAACGATCCTTCCTCGGAAGGCGGAGCAGGCGAGGCCGCGCTACTCGCAGAAGACGGCAGCGATTGCGGAGTCGTCATCGCAACCGAGGTGCCGGACGTTGGGCTCGGAAATGTGGAAGGCGACGTCGTCGTGGTCGGCGTTGTGGTCGGCATGGTACTCGTCGACGTTTGCGCGACGAGATTCGGCGCGACATCGAGCTCGCGAACGGCGCGAAAGCCGAAGCTTGTCGTGCGGAGAGTGCGGGTCGAGCTGCCGCGCGCGGTGCTGCGACATTGGTAAAGGGGTCCGATGCTCGCGCCCCCTCGCACCACGACCACCGTGCCGGTCGTTGAGGCGACCGGGTTATTGAGCGAAGCCCTGGCGTAGAAGGTTTCGTCGTAGTTGTCTTGGCACCACTCTTGGACGTTGCCGTGCATATCGTAAAGACCGAACGTGTTCGGGTGCTTGATGCCGACCGGTTGCGAGCGAAAGCCCGACGTTCTTCCGTTCCAAACGAAATGATCCATCAAGGCATCGTCGTCACCGAACGAATAGAAGGTCGACGTTCCGGCCCGACAGGCGTATTCCCATTCGGCTTCGGTCGGTAGGCGATAGGTGGTTCGCTCCTGAGTCGAGAGCCAACGGCAATAAGCCAGGGCATCGTTCCAAGTGACTTGCGTGACCGGATGCTCCTCGGTGATCGGAAAGCCCGGGGTCCGCCAATTCTTGCCACGGTTGTTTTCGATGGCTCGTTCGGGATTCGTTTGGCCGGAACTGTTGCCGTAGCCGTCTTGTTCGGCTTCGGTCAGGTAGCGGGTCGCGTCGGCGAAGCGGCGGAACTGACCGACCGTAACTTCGGTGGCTCCCATCGCAATCGGCTTCGCAAATACGACCCGATGCCGAGGCCTTTCCCCCTTCTCGATGCGGGTCAGCGCCGCCGGCGTTGCAGAGGTCATGCTGAGTTGCCGCACGATTTCCGCAACTTGCTCGTCGGTGCTTCCCATGATGAACTCGCCGGGAGGGATGAGCACCATCTTCGCGCCGACGGAGTTCGTCGTCGTAATGCCGACACCAAGGCGCCGCGCCCAGTCTTCTTGCAAGACACGAGCTTGCGACGAGCCGGGGGGCGCGACGTAGGAACTCGGCAACGAACTCCGATCGTAGGGGAAAGCATTCGACGAGCTCGACACGGAAGGCACCGAGGTCGCGACGCCGCTCGGCGAGTTGCTTCCTCCGTTCATTGCCGATGATGTCGAATTAGAGCCGTTCGAAGAGGAAGCAGTCGCGAATTGCGACACTGCGGGCTTCGGTGCGACCACGGCCTTCGTCGTGGGAACGACCGGCACCGCAGCAGGAATTACCGGAGCGGCCGATTGCGGCACCACCGGCACGGGCGCGACGCCCGCTTGGGCTCCGCTCGCGTGTACGATCTCGTTGCCCCCCTTGTCGCGAAGCAGTGCCCACGTTCCGCCGATCAACAAAAGCAGCAAGCCCGCGACTCCGCCGGCGATCAGCGCAAGGGGTTGCTTGCTCACCAGACTTCGGGCGGCCGAAGGGGCATTGGTTGCGGACGTGCGCCCGCGCGGCGCCATGCCGAGGCGCGGATCGGTCTCGACCTCCGCACGAATTTGGCCGACGGTTGGTTCGCGCCCGTTCGATGGCGAATCCGACACGATGACCGGAAAGCCGGAATTCGAGCCCACATCCGACGTCGAACGAACCGAGCTTTGGAAATCGTGTGAAGAGTTTTGGCGTGTCGCCATTCCGGCGACGGCATAGGAGGCCGCGCCTCCGGAACCGCGCAGCGATTCCAACGCGGCGACCAACTCGCCCGCATTTTGAAAGCGATCGGCCGGCTTCTTCGCGACCATCCGCTCGAAGATGTACTGCAAGTCGGCAGGGACGTCGGGACGACGAGCCGAGAGCGACGGAATCGGCGCGGTCATGTGCGCGAGAATCTTCTTCACGACCGAATCGGCGTGATACACATTGTCCTTCGTCAGCAGCCGATAGAGCGAGCAACCGAGACTATAGATGTCGCTCCGGGCATCGGCATCGTGCGTGCTGGCGGCTTGTTCCGGGGCCATGTAGTCGACCGTTCCCATTACTTGGCCGGCGTTCGTGAGTTGATGGTCGGCCGCGTCTCCCGAGTCGTCGAAGCGAGCCAAGCCCATATCGAGAATCTTGACGATCCCCTTCTTATCCAGCAGCAGATTGGCAGGCTTGATGTCGCGATGTACGACTCCTTCACCATGCGCATAAGCCAAGCCGCGCGCCGCTTGCAAGATGCAATCGACCGCTTGATTGATCGGCAGCGGCCCATGCTCTTTGACGATCGCCGAAAGATCGCGACCGTCGACATACTCCATCACCAAATACCAACTGCCTCGCTGCACGCTCGCATCGTGCGATTGAACGATGTTCGGGTGCGCAAGCTTCGCGGCGGCTTTCACCTCGCGTTGAAAACGCTTGATCGCGTTCTCATCTTTGGTGAGCGCCGCGGGCAAGAGCTTGATCGCGACGAGGCGCTCCATGTGCCGATGCTGGCCCTGGAAGACTTGGCCCATGCCTCCGGCGCCGATCTTCGAGAGGAGCACGTAGTCGCCGAGGACGAGCGGCGTGTCGCGACCTGCGAAGATCTCGCCGGCCTGAAACTCGGTGAGCTTTTTGAGCGCAATGAGGCGCTTCGCAAAAGCTTCGCCGTCGTAAGGGCGATCTTGCGGGGCGAACGTCGCCCACACGGCTTTCACTTCTTCCGGCGTCATGACGCCGGACGCAACAACCGCTTTGCCGAATTGCTCGACTGTGATGGCCATGGGCTGGCTCCTAAAGACTAAGGCAGGAGCCGCAGTGTAACCACTCGCAAGAAGGGGTGCCAGTCTTTTTGAAGAGTGGGTGCCTTTTGAAATGGCATCCCGGCGGATGGCATTTCGCGGCAGATTCGTCCAGCAGCGATACCACGATCAGGCGAACCTACGAGCGCGGTTCAAGAGAATCATTAAGCGAGCTGAATTGCAGCCCTGCTGAGCAAGAAGGCCGGCTATCGCTTAGGAGCACCATCTCCGGATCTAAGACGGCGACTATGTCAGAGCCGCGAACGGAGACCGATCGAAAAAACGATACACGAATCGGTACATCGGAATGCCGATGCAAGACGCTGCATCAAGCGCCCCGAATCCGCGAGAAACTCGCGGGAATCGTGCAACACTCACGAACCTAGAGCGCATCCCAAATTGCCGTAGCGCGATCGGCGGGAGTTGAGTAGGCTAGGCGATCACCGGAGGTGATCGATGATTTACTCGAAGGAATTCCGTCGTCAGATTTTGGCGGCGTGCGACTGCGGACAGGGGACGCA